>NZ_LFJB01000078.1:0-83959 GCF_006658625.1 Bradyrhizobium sp. UNPF46 | reverse complement strand
CGAAAGGCGCCGCGAGGAGGAGAACGCATGTCTGCGAGTCACAACCTCCGACTTCGTAGAGTGGGCAAAGCGCAGCGTGCCCACGCTCTCGTGCCCCGGACGCAGCGCAGCGGCCCTGGCGATGCGAAGCATCGTTCGGGCTGGTGCGCTGCAGAGCCGGGGCCCATGTCGCCGCATGCCGCGCCGCTTTTGGGTCCCGGCTCTGCGCAGCAGCGTAAGAACGCTGCAGCGCGTCCGGGACACGAGAGCAGCGACGTCCCCCACGAATGTGGCGAGATCGCATCGGTTCGACAAAAAAATCCCCTGTCGACGATGCTGCTTCGTACCTTGATGAATCAACCCGGGTTGGTCCATAAGCGGCGTCCCGTGGTCGGTGGTTCGCCCCCGTATTGCGTGCTTGGATAGAGGGATTCTCGCGTGGCAAATATCAACCAGAAAATTGCGCAGGAGCTCGGGGTACGGGCGGAGCAGGTCGAGGCGGCGGTGACGCTGCTCGACGGCGGCGCCACGGTTCCCTTCATCGCCCGCTACCGCAAGGAAGCGACCGGTGCGCTCGACGATGCGCAATTGCGCACCCTGGAGGAGCGCCTGGTCTACCTGCGCGAGCTCGAGGACCGCCGCAAGGCCATCCTCGAATCGGTCCGCGAGCAGGGCAAGCTCGATGCCGCGCTCGAGGCCTCGATCATGGCCGCCGACAGCAAGGCGCGCCTGGAAGACATCTATCTGCCGTTCAAGCCGAAGCGCCGCACCAAGGCGGAAGTCGCCAAGGAGGCCGGCCTCGAGCCGCTCGCCAATCAGCTGCTGGCCGAGCCCGGCAACGATCCGAAGGTGGTGGCGGAAAGCTTCATCAACGCCGAGAAGGGCGTCGCCGATGCCGCTGCTGCGCTCGACGGCGCCCGCGCCATCCTGGTCGAGCGCTTCGACGAGGACGCCGATTTGATCGGGAGCTTGCGCGAGGACGTGTGGAGCAATGCGCGCATGGCCTCCAAGGTGCGCGACGGCAAGAAGACCGAGGGCGAAAAATTCGCCGACTATTTCGACTTCTCCGAGCCGCTGACCAAGCTGCCCTCGCACCGCATCCTCGCGATGTTCCGCGGCGAGAAGGAGGAAATCCTCGATCTCCAGATCCAGGCGGAGGAAGCGCCGCCCGCCGGCGTGCCCGGCGCTTATGAATTGAAGATCATGAAGCGCTTCGGCATCGCCGACCTCAAGCGTCCCGGCGACCGCTGGCTGGTCGACACCGTGCGCTGGGCCTGGCGCACCAAGATCCAGGTGCATCTGAACATCGATCTGCGCATGCGGCTGTGGAATGCGGCCGAGACCGAGGCGGTGCGCGTGTTCGCCTCCAATTTGCGCGACCTCCTGCTGGCGGCGCCGGCCGGCACCCGCGTCACCATGGGGCTCGATCCCGGCTACCGCACCGGCGTCAAGGTCGCGGTGATCGACGCCACCGGCAAGGTGGTCGACACCACCGCGATCTATCCGCACGAGCCGCAGCGGCAGTGGAACGAGTCGCTCGCAACGCTCGGCCGGCTCGCGATGAAGCACAAGGTCGAGCTGATCGCGATCGGCAACGGCACCGCATCGCGCGAGACCGACAAGCTCGCGACCGAGCTGGTCAAGGGCCTGCCTGACCTGAAGATGTCGAAGATCGTGGTGTCCGAAGCCGGCGCGTCGGTTTATTCGGCCTCCGCCTTCGCCTCGGAAGAATTGCCGGGCCTCGACGTCACCCTGCGCGGCGCGGTCTCGATCGCGCGGCGGCTGCAGGATCCGCTTGCCGAGCTCGTCAAGATCGAGCCCAAGGCGATCGGCGTCGGCCAGTATCAGCACGATCTTGGCCAGGCCAAGCTCGCCAAATCGCTGGATGCCGTGGTCGAAGACTGCGTGAACGCGGTCGGCGTCGACGTCAACACCGCCTCCGCACCGCTGCTGGCACGCGTGTCGGGCGTCGGCTCGGGCCTGGCGCAGAGCATCGTCGCGCACCGCGACGCCAACGGCCCGTTCAAGTCGCGCAAGGCGCTGAAGGACGTGCCGCGCCTGGGGCCGAAGGCGTTCGAGCAGTGCGCGGGCTTTTTGCGCATCCTCGGCGGCGAGGATCCGCTCGACGCCTCCGGCGTGCATCCGGAAGCCTATCCGGTGGTGCGCCGCATCCTCGCGGCGACCAAGAGCGACATCAAGGCGTTGATCGGCTCCAGCGAGATCGTGCGCACCTTGAAGCCGAAGGATTTCGTCGACGAGACCTTCGGTCTGCCGACCGTCACCGACATCCTGAAGGAATTGGAAAAGCCCGGCCGCGACCCGCGTCCGGCGTTCAAGGCCGCGGTGTTCAAGGAAGGCGTCGAGGAGATCAAGCATCTCCAGAAAGGCATGATCCTCGAGGGCACCGTGACCAACGTCGCCGCCTTCGGTGCCTTCGTCGACATCGGCGTGCACCAGGACGGCCTCGTGCACATCTCGGCGATGTCCAGGAACTACATCAAGGACCCGCGCGAGGTGGTGAAGCCCGGCGACATCGTCAAGGTGAAGGTGCTGGACTTCGAGGTCGCCCGCAAGCGCATCTCGCTGACCCTGCGCCTCGATGACGAGGTCGGGCCTAAGAAGGACGCCCCCGGCATGCAGCGCGACAACAATCAGCGCAACCCGTCACGCATGACCTCGTCGGCGCCGCGCAAGCAGGAATCGTCGTCCGGCGGCGGCGGCGCGCTCGCCGAAGCCCTGCGCCGCGCGGCCGAGAAGAGCGGCGGGAAGCGGGTGTAGTCCTTCACCTCTTCCAGCAGAAGAGCGGGGGGCCTGATCAAACTCCACGTCATTGCGAGCGTAGCGAAGCCATCCAGAGATGCTTCCGCGGAGACAGTCTGGATTGCTTCGTCGCATCGGCGCAAAATTGCTTCGCAATTTTGTCGCGAGCTCCGCAATGACGGGGAGAGAATGCGGGCTCCCGCCTCCCTGACACCGTCGTCAGAATCTGGCGCCTTTGTCAGTTGAAGGGGCGGTCCTCTCATCCGATCCGCATCGCGCGGCGGGACGACTGCCGCGCGAGGAGGATGCTTCGATGAACAACAGGCTTCTCAGCAGAGCCGCTACACGCCGGGCAATGGCCTCGGCCTCAGCCTGGTTGCAGCGGTCGCGCAGCTCCATGGCGCGGAGATCGCGCTCGGCGACAACGCGCCGGGACTGACGGTGCAGCTGCGATTTCCGCCGCCCGCCATCTAGAGGTGCGCAGATGCCGATCCGCGTCCCCATATCGCGCGACTATTGAGCCACCTCAAGTTGGGCGATTGCCGGCTCGCCTAAGCTTCGGCCGCTATCCTCATCCGTCAGGCCGCGGTCGGGACGACGATCATGCAATCTGCGAGCTGGCGAGTTCGAGCCGTGTCCATCATCGCCGCGATGCTGCTGCTCGCATCGCCGGCGCGGGCGGGGTGCGACCTCGGAGATGTTGCCGGCTCTTTCTACGGCACGTTGAAGGCGACCTACGATTGCGAGTCGCTCTGCAAAGACAGCGAGACCAACTGCGACATCGCGATCGCGCTGGATCTGGCCCTTGCCGGGGTGGCCATTCAGAGCTCGGACACGGGCAAGGGACAAGACCTGGTCAATCAGTTTTGCGCACAGGCGACGGGCTCCGGCGACGTGATTGCGGACAAGCTGCAGGCGCTGTTCGGCAGCTCGATTCCGGCGGACATCTACAAGAAGCTGAAAGACAACAGCTCGGCTCAGAAGATCGCGAAATGCTCCTGCGAGACGGAGCAGAGCACCAATTCCATCGGTTTCGACCTCGGCGAGTGCATTCAGGATGCGCTGTGCGGCGGGCTGGGAATTGGCTGCAACTGCACGCGTCCGCCGCCGCAGATGGCTTATTGCGGGTCGGTCGACGTCAAGCATTGCCAACCCATGGGTCACTTCGACCAGATGAAGGATCCGGCCTGCACCCCGTACAGCTCGATCGCCAATTGTAACGCGAACTGGCAGAAGTGCGGATACGGGGACAACATCCCGACGGTCGCGAAAGTGGACACGCCGGAGGGAACACTGGCGATCTGGCTGCCGCCGACGCAGGAGGACACCGGCTGCGATCCGGTCCAATCCTGCTTCTGCCCCAAGCCGATGGTCCCGGCCTGGCATGAGGTGGCAAATCCAGGGACCGATGTGCATCGCTGGCTGTTCGCCTGCGATTGTCCGTACGAAGCGGACAATCCCGATCATCAGACCCATCCCGGAGCCTTGCTGCCGAGCGGCATCTCGCAGTGCATCTGCGACAACACCAACCAACCGGCAAATCTCGGCTTCGCGCCGTTCGGCATGTGCCCGCCGCCGGCATGTCCCGCAGGACAGACCCGCATGGGCCTGACCGGCGACTGCGTGACGCCGTGCTCCGACCCGAAGCAGGGCATGGCGTTCGACGGCAGCTGCTGCAATCCGGCGCAGATGACGACCTGCGGGCAATGCTGCCTGGTGGGGACGATACCCGATCCGAACAGCGGCACCTGCGTGCCGAAGCAAATCGTGAAGTGAGGTTGCAATCATGCCGTCTCGCCGACACAAGTCGATCTCAACCGTTGTCCGCGCGATGCGGCGGGCGTCCGCGCCCGCGTTTCGCAAAGTCGGCTTGAGAGCCTCGTCTGTGGTGTTCGCTATCGCCGCAATGATCCTGCTGGCGTCGCCGGCGCGGGCGGGGTGTAACCCCAGCGACATATTCAATGCCACCAAACAGTCGGTGAGCGGACTGTCGGATTGCGCCTCGGCCTGCGCGACGGGCGCCGGTTGCGCCGCGGCGGCCGCGGCGACCGGCATCCTCACCGAGATCGCCGCCTCGGCAGGACAAGGCGTGGTCAATTCGTTCTGCAGCCAGGTGCAGGGCAACGCTATCCAGATCCTCGGTTCGTTGCAGTCGGCGGGCGGGTCGTCGATCGGACAGAACTTGCTCGACAAATTTGCCGATGCGCTGACGGCTGTCGGTTCGCCCGCGACGGTCGTGCAATGCGCCTGCCAGACCGAGCAGGGAGTCGGCTCGTTGGGCTCCGATCTCGGGCAATGCATGGAGGATGTGCTGTGCTGGCTTCAGGGCGTACTCGGTGATTCCTGTGACTGCGAGCGGCCGCCGCCTGCCATCGTCAGTTGCCCGTCGATCGACGTCAAGAAGTGCCTGGAAGACCACGACTACTCGGGAGTCTGGAACCCGGCATGCATTCCCTCCGCCGGGATCGTCAACTGCAACCCGAACTGGCAGCAATGCGGATACGAGGGATACAGCCCGTCGGTTGCTAAGCTGCAGACCCCCGAGGGAACTCTTGCCGAGGCATTGCCCGCAACCGCCGAGGGCACTGGTTGCTACGGGGCCTCCTATTGCTTCTGTCCGGTGCCGATGAACCCTACCTGGCACCAAGTGCCAAATCCGGGTGGCGATCTTCCCCGGTTCATGTTCACGTGCGACTGCCCGTACGATCCGAACGACCCTGATCATCAAACGCATCCCGGCGCCCTGATGGCGAACGGGATCTCGTCGTGCCTGTGCAACAACACGAACCAGCCCGCAAATTTCGGCTTTGCGCCGTTTGGCATGTGTCCGCCAGCTGCGTGTCCCGCCGGACAGACCCGTCTCGGCCTGAACGGCGCCTGCGTGACCCCGTGCTCCGATCCTAGTCAGGGCATGGCGTTCGACGGCAGCTGCTGCAGTCCCGCCCAGATGAGCTCCTGTGGGCAATGTTGCCCGCCGAGCACCGTGCCGGACCCGAAGAGCGGCAGCTGTGTGCCGCGACCTCAGCAACCGAAATGAGGCGGCTCAACATCATGGATCCTTGTCGAAACCAGTCATTCGCAGCCGCCGCCCGCGCGATGCGGCACATCGCCGTCGCACTGAGCCTGGCTCTCGCACTTGGCGATCCAGCGTCGGCTCAGGCGCCCCGCGGGGTGTACGCGCCTGGCGAGGCGGCAGTCACCGGATTTTCCGGCGCCGTCCGCCCGTTCGAGATGGAGCCCGGCCAGGACGCTGACGCCCTGTCCTTCATCGATCCGGAAGGCCCTTCGCTGCGTGTCGTCGATCTCAGCCGCATGGGTGGCCCGCCGGAGGCGCAGCTCGTCGGCGCGCCAAAACCCCTCACGGTGAGCGCGAAGTGGATCGGGCAGGTGTTCGGCGTCGCGCTGGACGACCATTCGCCGGCCAACGTCTATGTCGCCGCGACGTCGGCCTACGGTCTTTCGATCGTCGCGCCGGGGCCCGACGGCAAGCCGAAGCGCGTCAGGACCGGCACCAAAGGGGCGACCTTCATGCCGGCGCAATGGGGCCCGAAAGGCGGTCCGGGATCGATCTGGAAGATCAATGGCCTCACTGGCGAAGTGACGCTGTTCGCGAACGTTGCGACCGGCAAGCAGGTCAATTCGGGGGCGGCGCTCGGCGGATTGACCTACGATCCCGCCACGAAATCGCTGTTCGTCGCCGACCGCGAGAGCGGACTCATTCATCGTTTCAGCCTGAACGGCATCCACCTCGGCGTCTTCGATCACGGCACAGCCGGCACCGCCGCCGTCGGGCTTGCGCCGGTGCCGACGAAAGCCGGGCCCGGCGTCGATCTTGCGAGCCCGCAATTCGACAGCGCACGGCCCGAGACCTGGGGCTACGCGGCGCCGGCGCGCCGGGTGTTCGGCCTCGCAGTGCGTGACCACCGCCTCTATTACGCCATCGCCGAGGAATTGCGCGTCTGGTCGGTCGACCTCAAGGCGGATGGCTCGTTCGGCGCGGATGTCAGGATCGAGGTTGCGGTGCCGCCTGCGGCCGGCCCCACCGAGATTTCCCGGATCACCTTCGACGACTCGGGACGGATGTATCTGGCCGAGCGGCCGGCGCCAACCGGCGCCCAGGATTTCGAGGCGTTGTCCGTGCCGTCGATCGGACGCGTGCTGCGCTACGCGACGATCGGCGTCACGGCGGCGAAGCTGCCGATCTGGCAGACCTTGCCAGATGAATATGCGGTCGGCTTCCCCGAAAAATTTCGCAACGACAATGGCGGCGTCGCGATCGGTTACGGCTACGACGGGCGCGGCGACATCAATCCCCGCTCCTGCGGAGGCTTCGTCTGGACGACCGGAGAACAGTTGCGCCACTCCACCGACTCCAAGCTCGCCGCCCAGCTCGGTCAGAGCGATATGGTTGCGATCGACGGGCTGCAGGGAAATCCGGCCTGGCGCATCCGCCGCGACGACGAGCCGCCGCGGATCAGCTATTTCATCGATTACGCCGACGCGCCGCCCGATCCGTCCGCGCGCGGACATCTGGGAGATATCGCCATCCTGCGTACGTGCTCGGAGCAGCCCGCGCAGCTCCCGCCGGGCATGCTCCGCATCGGCGCGCCGCTCCCCGCGCCGGGTTTTCGCGCCTGTCAGACGCATGTGTGCGGAACGCCGCGCGGACCGGTCTGTCCGGTCAATGAGGTCTGGAGCAATGGTGCCTGCGCGTCGGGCTGCGCGCCACTCGAAATCCTGATTAACGGCAAGTGCTGCTCGCCCAAAGACATGCAGCCCGGCGGTGCCTGCTCGAACGGCAAGCCTTCGACCGACATCAGCAAGCCGATGTGCGGGACGACCCAGACGGCGATCGGACCGAAGAACGAATGCTGCGAGAACAGCCAGATCTATTCCGGTTCGAATGGTGAGCAGCTCTGCTGTGCGAACGCCCTGGTCAACGGTGTGTGCCAGCCGTTCATTCCCAAGATTCCGGGCGGGATATGTCTCGACTGCTGTTCGCCGGGCTATGTGAAGATCGCCGGCAAATGTTGCTTGAAGAGCCAGGCGACCTCGAAAGGGGTTTGCTGCCCGGTCGGCCAGACCCCGAGTGCCGACGGAACGCAATGCCAGTCGACGTTCAAGATTCCGAAGATCTCGGTTTGCTGCGCGGGCGGCTACGTTCCGACGACAGCGGGCAAGTGCTGCGCGGCCGGAAACCTGACGACGAGCGGCGAGTGCTGTCCTGCCCCGGTCAATCCGAATGATCGCTCGCAATGTGTCGCTCAGAGCGGGAAGAAATCCACCCCGCAGCAACCCTGCGCGGCGGGCGAAACGCGCGACGACAAGGGCACCTGCGTGGCGCGCAAGCCGACGCCTGTACCGGGCACGCCCGCTCCCGTTCCCGTGCCGCGTCCTTCGAAGCCGAAGGCTCCTGGAGAACGTGTGCCTTCTATGGTTCGCCCGATGATCAGCTGTCCGCCCGGAACCGTCCCGGGGCCGCTGGGCAGGCGCTGCCTGCCGGTCGGACCTCGCCGGGTTGCGCCGCTCCAGCCTGGCCGTGTGGCGCCGCTTGTGCGGGAGCGAGGGCGCTAGGATTTTTTTTGAGAGGCAAGTGGAGGAACTCGACAATGCTTGCAATGATCGACAGGCCAAGGTTTGCGTTAGCCAGGCTCCGCGGAGGCGCGCTGGGCATATTCGTCGCCGCGGCAATCGCAGTGCCGGGCACCGCGCACGCGCAGATGCAACGCGCGGACGTCGACAACGCCATCCAGCAATATCTCGCTGCGCACCCGGAAGCCCTGGGGCCGGCGATCGAAAAATACCTGGCCGATCACCCGGAGGCGGTCCGCACTGCGCTGATGGCGCTCATTGCCAAGCGCAACGCTACCGCGCAGACCGCACCGATGCCTGCAGCGAGCAACGCCAAGCAGGTGATCAGCGACAACGCCAAGGCGCTGTACGCCGCGCCGCTGCAGACGACCCTCGGCGCCGCCGACGGCGCACGCACGGTGGTCGAGTTCTACGACTTCAACTGCGGCTACTGCCGCAAGGCCCTGGGCGACACGCTGGCGCTGATCGCCGACGAGCCGAACGTACGCATCGTGCTCAAGGAGCTCCCGATCCTGGGCCCTGACTCCGTCGAAGCCGCGAAAGTCGCGATCGCTTTGCAGATGCATCATCCCAGCGCCGCCGAATCGCTCGAGTTTCATCGCCGCCTGCTGGCGACGCAGGGACGGGTCGATCGAGCCGCGGCGCTCGCGGTCGCTGCCGATCTCGGCTTCAACGCCGGCGAGATCGAGAAGGATGCGGCCAGCGCCGAGGTGAGCGAGGCCCTGCAGCTGAATATGCGCCTCGCTTCAGCGCTCGGCATCAACGGCACGCCCGGTTACGTCGTCGGCGACAGCGTGATCCCCGGCGCGGTCGGCGCCGCAGCCCTGAAAGCGCGCATCCCGACCGCGCCGTGATCATGTGAGCGCGCGCTGATCCTACAGCTCGATCACGCCGCGCCGCGCCGCATGCGCCACCGCATCGGTGCGGCCGGTGGCATCGAGCTTGTCGAGCAGCGAGCCGACATGGAATTTGACGGTGTGCACGGAGATGCCGAGGCGGCGCGCGATCATCTTGTTGGAGGCACCCTCGGCCATCAGCGCCAGCACGTCGAGCTCGCGCTGCGTCAGCGCGATGTCGTCGGGCATGACACGCGGGTCTCGGCCAACGATCACCGCCGAAGCCTGCTCGCCGGGCGCGGCCAGGCGAAGCCCGGCGACACCGCCGAGCAGCATCGCCAGGCGATCGGCGAGGGCGGGATCGTCGATCTCCAGAGCCAGCACGATCTCGTGCGTCTTGTCCTCGCTCACGCCTCCGGCCTCTCGCCGACCGTGACCTTGAAGCTGACGGGCTCGCCGCCGCGTCGCGCCGCGACATCGACCACCGCGCCGACGCTTGTCGGACCCAGCGTTCGCGACAGCGCGCGTACGCCGGAGAGCTTCTGGTCGTTGACCGCGACGATCACGTCGCCCTGGCGGATGCCGGCCGCGGCCGAGGGGCCGGCCTTGTCGACGTTCATCACCATCGCGCCGATGCCGTCGTCGAGCCGAACCGGCTGCAGCCCGAGGCCGAGATAGCCGCGCGCGATGCGGCCGCGCGTCTCGAGCTGGGCTGCGACGCGCTCGATCGTCGCCGTCGGGATCACCAGCACGCGCCGCGGGCCGAGCACGGCCATGCCGAACGCTTGCCCCGATGCATCGAGCGCGAGGCCGCCCTGCTGGGCGGGACGCAGGCGCACGTCGAGCTCGATCCGCGCATCGATCTCGCCGCCGCGCAAGGAGCGCCAGCCATTGCCGGAGGCCGACACCATTCCCAGCGCCGCGCTCGGCGTCTCGCGGTTGGTGGCGACCACGATCGACAATGCACCCAGCGGCGGGACGGTTGCGGCGAGCTTGACCGGAGCCGTCGCGACGTCGGCGCGCAGCAGCGCGATATCGGTGGTGTGGTCGCGGCCCACGATCGTGGCGGCGACCCTGCTGCCGTCGGCGAGGTCGATCCCGACTTCGCCCTCGTCGGCCAGCGCCTCGTCGGCGGTGACGATCAGGCCGCTCTTCCAGGCAAAGCCGGTCGCGCGGGAGCGGTGCGAGTGCACGGAGACGACGGAGGGCGCGGCGCGCGCCGCCACATCCGAGAAGGCGGACGACAATGAGGACAGGGCGGTAAGGTCGGTCATGGCAAGCTCCTGTAGATCATCCCCAATCTGGGATGTCGCGGGCGATTGCGAAACTGGCCGGGTGGCCAGGACAAGGCGGCTCGTTCAGACCACGGCCGACGAACATGTGATTGGGAGCGCCTCACGGGAACGTGTAGCAGTTCCGAAATTCCACCCCATGGCCCCAAGAATTGCGAGTTCTCATGACCATCGACCTCACCCGCCGCACCCTGCTCCAGCTCGCCGGCGCCACCTCGCTCGCGATGGCGGCCGCAGCTGCGGCGCGGGCCGAGGGCGCGCCGCAGGGTAGCGGGCCGACCTATGCCAGCCGTACCCCGATGCGGATCGGCATGGTGACGCTGCGGGTGAAGAACCTCGACAGGGTCGCCGACTATTACCGCGACGTGATCGGGCTCACCGTGATGGAACGCTCGGGTATCGCGGCGAAGCTCGGCACGTCAGGCGTCACGCTGCTGGTGCTGGAGGCGCGGCCCGATGCGGCCATCGAGCCGCGCAGCGCTGCCGGTCTCTACCACACCGCCTTCCTGATGCCGACCCGCAAGGATCTGGCGCGCTGGCTGGTTCACGCCGCCTCGCATCGCGTCAAGCTGTCGGGCTTTGCCGATCACCTCGTCAGCGAGTCCGTCTATCTCGATGACCCCGAAGGCAACGGCATCGAGGTCTATGCCGACCGCGATCCCGCGCAATGGCAATGGAGCGAGGGCAGCGTGAAGATGGCGACCGACGAGCTCAACATCCCCGACCTGCTGTCGCTGACCAATACGCGCGTGCCCGATTATGCCGGGGCGCCGGAGGGCCTGCGCATCGGCCATATGCATCTGCGGGTCGGCGATCTCGCGCAGGCCGGAAATTTCTATCATGGCGCGATCGGTCTCGATCCCACCCGCAGCCGCAACGGCGCGGCGTTCCTGTCGTCGGGCCGCTATCACCATCACCTCGGCATGAACGTCTGGCAGAGCGAGGGCGCGGGCCTGCGCGACGATCAGACGACCGGCCTTGCCTGGTTCTCGCTGGTGACGGAGAAGCCGGACATTCTCGCCGCCCAGGAGCAGCGCCTGCGCAAGGGCGGCGCGAAAGTCTCGGCGCTGGCGGATGGGCTGGAGGCGATCGATCCCTGGGGGACGCGGGTGCGGCTGCTCAAAGCCTGAACGAGCGGCCTGTTTCAGCCTGCAGCACGTTCGACGACGACGTCCTGGTCCGACCAGGTCCAGCGTCCGCCTCCACTGCGCTTTGCGACGTAGAGGGCGCGGTCGACACGATCCAGCAGCTGCGAGGCCTTGGCTGCGGTTACCGGGCCGGTGCTGACGAGAATGCCGGCGCTCGCCGCGATGCGGACCGGAATGTCCGCCAGCAGGAACGGCATCGAGAGATCGCGAATGGCCTGACGCGCCAGCGCGAGCGCTTCCTCGCGGCCGTCGTCACCTGCCGCAACCGGCTTGAGCATCAGAAACTCGTCGCCGCCGAAGCGTGCGGCGATGCCGGCGCTGCCGACGCAGAACGACAGCCGCTCCGCGACCTGACGCAGCAGATCGTCGCCGGCTTGATGGCCGTGACGGTCGTTGACCGGCTTGAAGCCGTCGAGATCGATTGCGACGATGGCGAAGTCGTCCTGTGTCTCCGCCAGCGCCTGGAAGAACGCGGCGCGATTCGGCAGTCCCGTGAGGAAGTCGTGGGTGGCCTGCCGCGCCAGCCGGTGCTTGGCTTCGAGGCGCTCCACGAAGGCGGCGCTGAGATGCCTGGAGGCCTCGCGCAGGGTCAGCCAGAAGAACACCAGCATGATCGCGCCGATCTTGTAGGCGAATTCGGGCCGCAGCAGGCCGCCGACGATGGTCGGCATCAGCAGCACGGCGGCCGTGTTGAGGATGATCCACGGACGGATCGCCGCGCGCGAAACCATGCCGACGCAGAACGACATCGAGAGCCCGAACGCGATCCAGGCGCCGGGATCGTCGTCGATCTCGAGCGCGCGATAGGAGAGCATGCCGAGGGCGAGCCCAAAGGCGGATGCGCCGGCCCCGTAGAGCCGCTCCCAGCGGATCACGTCAGCATCGGAGAATTGCGCCGCGCGCGACCGGTAGCGGAACAGGGAATAGATGCGGGCCGCGGCCGTGATGAAGATGAAGACCGAGATCACGACATAGCCGATATCGCCGCTCATGACGGCGAGCGCCACCGCACCCGTCACCGAGGTGACGCCGATGGCTGAAACCTGCGGCAGCGACGTGTACAGGAGATCGACGAGCTCGCGCCGGATGCGCGGATCGGGATGCAGATACCTGGACAGCAATGTGAGAGGCATGCCGGCACCATCGCCGCCACTCCCTAACATTGGGTAGGAGAGGGGCGTGGCATGATGGCCGGCGTGCAACGTCCTTAAGAAGTGGTCAATGCACGCGCTTGCTGGCAATTTTGTTGCGTGTTAGCAGCAATGCCGGGTGGGCGACGCCGGCTTGTCGGTGTGCTCCCGGCCTTCCTCATTGGACTCCGACATGGCCGAATTTCACGGTGTGTTTCCCTATCTGGTGTCACCCGTCGATGCCGACGGCACCGTGCGCACCAAAATCCTCGGCAAACTCTGCGACGATCTGATCGGAGCCGGCGTGCATGGGCTGACGCCGCTCGGCTCGACCGGCGAATTCGCCTATCTCAATGCTGCGCAACGGGCAGCTGTCGTACAGACCACGATCGAGGCCGCAAGTGGCCGCGTGCCCGTGATCGCGGGCGTCGCCTCGACCTCGACGGCGGATGCGGTGGCACAGGCGAGGGCGTATCAGACGCTCGGTGCCAACGGCATCCTGGCGATCCTTGAAGCGTATTTTCCGCTCGCCGACGCGCAGGTCGAATCCTACTTCCGCGCCATTGCGGATGCCGTCGACATTCCCGTCGTCATCTACACCAATCCGCAATTCCAGCGCTCCGATCTCACCCTCGACGTCATCGCGCGCCTCGCCGAGCATCCGCGCATCGGCTACATCAAGGACGCCTCGACCAATACCGGCCGTCTGCTCTCGATCATGAATCGCTGCGGGGATTCCTTGCGCGTATTCTCCGCCTCCGCCCACATCCCGGCCGCGGTGATGCTGATCGGCGGCCTCGGCTGGATGGCGGGCCCGGCCTGCATCATCCCGCGCCAGAGCGTCGCGCTCTACGACCTCTGCAAGGCCGGCCGCTGGGACGAGGCCATGGCGCTGCAGCGCAGGCTGTGGCGCATCAACGAAGCCTTCGCCCGCTTCAACCTCGCCGCCTGCATCAAGGCGGGACTTGCGATCCAGGGCTACGACGTCGGCGACCCCGTCCCGCCGCAGGCCCCGCTGACGGCCGAGGCGCGCAAGGTGGTGGAGGCGGCGCTAAGGGAGCTGGGTTAAGCCCCTATCCCCGTTGTCATGGCCGGGCATGACCCGGCCATCCACGTCTTAAGCACGGAAGCAAGAACGTGGATGCTCGGGACAAGCCCGGGCATGACGAATCCACGGTCCCGCCGCCCAAAACCGCGGCTGGTCTCGCATGCCTCGATCCGCTAAAAGGCTGCCGCATTTCAAGAGACTTCGAGGATCCCACGGAATGAACATTCTTCCCGGCAATTTGCGTTTCGGAGCGGGGCAGCCCGTCAAGCGTTTGGAAGACCAGCGGCTGCTGACCGGGAAGGGGCAATTCATCGACGACAAGCCGGCCGACGGCGCGCTGTGGTTGTACGTGCTGCGCTCGCCGCACGCCCACGCCAGGATCAGCTCGATCGACACCAGCGCCGCGGCTGCGATGCCTGGAGTCGTCGCGATCTACACCGGGGTCGACCTCGTCAAGGACGACATCGGCAGCATCCCGACGCTGAGCATCTTCAAGCGCCCCGACGGCAAGCCGATGACCGTGCCGCCGCGCCGCCTGCTCGCCCATGAGGTCGTGCGCTATGCCGGCGAGGCCGTGGCGGCTGTCGTGGCTGCCTCGCGCGTGGAGGCGCAGAGCGCGGCCGAGGCAATCGTTGTCGAATACGACGTGCAGCCCGCGGTGGTCGATCCGGTCGAGGCCGTTAAGCCCGGCGCGCCCGTGGTCTGGCCGGAGGCGCCCGACAACATCGTCGGCGCGATGGCTTATGGCGACGCTGCCAAGGTGGACGAAGCCTTTGCCAAGGCCGCCCACACCGTCGAGCTCGATCTCGTCAGCCAGCGGCTCGTTCCTTCCGCGATGGAGCCGCGTTCGACCATCGCCGAGATCGACAAGAAGACCGGCCGTCTGCTGCTGCACGTGCAGTCGCAGACGCCGGCCTCGACCCGCGACGTGCTGGCGGAAGCCGTGCTGAAGCGTCCCAAGGACAGCGTCCGCGTGCTGGTCGGCGACATCGGCGGCGGCTTCGGCCAGAAGACCAACCTTTATCCCGAGGACGGCATCGTCGCCTATGCCGCGACCAAGCTGAGCAAGAAGATCCGCTGGCGCGGCGATCGCACCGACGAGTTCGTTGGCGGCACCCATGGCCGCGACCTCACCTCGACGGCCGCCTTCGCGCTCGACGAGAAGGGCAAGGTGCTGGCCTATCGCGTCAGGTCGATCGGCTGCACCGGCGCCTATTCTTCGGGCGCGGCGAACATCATTCCGCTGGTGCTCGGGCCGTTCGTGCAGACCGGCGTCTACGATCTGCCGCTGGTGCATTTCGAGGTGAAGTCGGTGATGACCCACACCGCGCCGGTCGGCGCCTATCGCGGCGCGGGTCGCCCGGAGGCGGTGTTCATCGTCGAGCGTCTGTTTGACGCTGCTGCCCGAAAAATCGGCATGGATCCGCGCGCCATCCGCAAAGCCAATTACATCAAGCCGGCGCAGCTGCCCTACACCAACGCCGCCGGCCAGGTCTACGATTCCGGCGCCTTCGCGCATATGCTCGACCGCGCCGTGAAGCTCGCAGACTGGGACGGCTTTGCCGCGCGCAAGAAGGCCGCGAAGAAGAAAGGTCTGCTCTACGGTCGCGGACTCACCTCCTACATCGAATGGACCGGCGGCCGCGCCCACACCGAGAAGGTCAGCCTGCACGCGACCTCGCAAGGCCGCGTCGTGCTGCATTCCGGCACCATGGCGATGGGGCAGGGGCTGCAGACGACGTACACCCAGATGATCTCCGACACGCTGGGCATCCCCATGGACAAGATCGACGTCGTCCAGGGCGACACCGATCTCGCCATGGGCTTCGGCAGCGTCGGCTCACGCTCGCTGTTCGTCGGCGGCACGGCGGTCGCGGTCTCCTCCAACGACCTGATCCAGAAGGCGCGCGAGAAGGCGGCCAACGTGCTGGAGACTTCGGTCGAGGACATCGAGTATCAGGGCGGCATGCTCACCGTGGTCGGCACCGACCGCCGCATCAGCCTGTTCGATCTCGCCGAGAAGGAAGGCGGCGCCAAGCTCAGCGTCGATTCCGAAGGCGAGGTGGACGGTCCGAGCTGGCCGAACGGCACGCATATCTGCGAGGTCGAGATCGATCCGGAGACCGGCGTTTCCAAGGTCGTGCGCTACACCACGGTCGACGACGTCGGCGTCGCCGTGAACCCGATGCTGGTCACCGGCCAGATCCACGGCGGCGTCGCGCAGGGCATCGGCCAGGCGCTGTATGAGGGCGTGTCATACGACGCCGACGGCCAGCTGCTGACCGCGAGCTACCAGGACTATTGCATCCCCCGCGCCGACGACGTGCCGCCGATCGTGGTGACGCTGGATGATTCCGCGCCCTGCCGCACCAATCCGCTCGGCGCCAAAGGCTGCGGCGAATCCGGCGCCATCGGCGGCCCTCCTTGCGTCACCAACGGCGTGATGGACGCGCTCGCCGAGCTCGGCATCACCCAGCTCAACACGCCGCTGACGCCGCAGAAGATCTGGCAGGCGATCCGCGACGCGAAGGCGGGTTAACGCTCATTATTACGCTGGCTGGGACGACAAACTCCGCTGTCGTCCCGGACCAGCGCGCCCCAAAATCATTGCTGCGGAGTATGGGTCCCGGATCTGCGCTTACGCTTGTCCGGGACGACAGCGGAGTGCGGGCTACCGGAGTCAAATCCCCAGCATCATCTTCGCGATGATATCGCGCTGGATCTCCGAGGTGCCGCCGAAGATGGTGTAGGCGCGGCCGTTGAGATATTCCGGCACCACCGTCAGCATCTCCTCAGGCGTCGCCGGCTCGTGGTTGAGCTTGTAGAGCGGGCGCATCGGCTCGACGGCGAGCGCGTCGTGGCCGATCACGTCGACACCTAAGCGCGTCACGGCCTGGCGGATTTCGCTGTTGCGCAGCTTCAGGATCGACGACACCGCGCCGGGATTTTGACCCGTTTGCAGCGCCGAGAGCACGCGCAGCTCGGTCATCTCCAGCGCGTCGATGTCGATCTCGACCTCGGAGATGCGCGCGGCGATATCGGGACTATCGATGGCGCGGCCCGTCAGATCGGACTCGGCGAGATCGGAGATCGCCTTCAAGCCCTCGCGGAGCTTGGCCGAGGCGATGCCGGAGCCGCGCTCGAACTCGAGCAGATATTTGCCGTAGGTCCAGCCCTTGCCCTCCTCGCCGACCCGGTTGGCGACGGGTACGCGGACGTCGTCGAAGAACACCTGGTTGACCTCGTGGTCGCCGCCGATGGTGAGGATCGGGCGCGTCGTGATGCCCGGCGTCTTCATGTCGATCAGGATGAAGCTGATGCCGTCCTGCTGCCGCGGCCCGTCGCTGGTGCGCACCAGTGCGAACATGCGGTTGGCGTGGTGGGCATGCGTGGTCCAGATCTTGGTGCCGTTGATGATATAGTCGTCGCCCTCGCGCACCGCGCGCGTCTTCAGCGAGGAGAGATCGGAGCCGGAGCCCGGCTCGGAATAGCCCTGGCACCAATAGTCCTCGCCGGAGAGAATCCGCGGCAGGTAGAAGTTTTTCTGCTCGGGACTGCCGAAGCCGATGATGACGGGCCCGACCATCTTCACGCCCATCACGTTGACATTGGGCACGCCGGCCCGCGCGCATTCGGTCTCGAAGATCCAGCGCTGCGCCGGCGTCCAGGCCGGGCCGCCGTATTCGACCGGCCAGCCCGGCGCGCCCCAGCCGTTGGCGTGCAGCGCGCGCTGCCAGGCCATGCCGATGTCGGGGTCGGAGAACACCGATGGCGTCAGCGCAGTCGCGCGCTTCATCTCCTCGGTGAGATTCCGGGCGATGAAGCTGCGCACCTCACTCTGGAAGGCACGCTCCTCGGCATTGAATGACAGATCCATGAGGCTCTCCCGGTGTCAGGCTCTGCGGCCAAGCTCGGCGTGGCGGGCATAGTGATGCGCGCTGCCGCCGAACAGCGTGTCGAAGGCGACGAGGCGCTTGAAATAGGCGCCGACCTCGAGCTCCTCGGTGACGCCCATGCCGCCATGGAGCTGGATCGACTGCTCGCCGACGAAGCGGGCGCATTTGCCGATCTTGGCTTTCGCGCCCGACGCGGCCCGGGCCCGCTCGGTCGGCGGGCTGTCCACCTTGAGCGCCGCCCGCAGCGCCATCGAGCGCGCCTCATCGACCTGCATCGCCATGTCGGCGAGGCGGTGGCGGATCACCTGGTTGGCGGAGAGCGGCCGGCCGAACTGCCTTCGGATCTTGGTGTAGTCGAGCGTGGTCTCCAGCAGCGTCTGCATGATGCCGACGGCTTCCGCGCCTAATGCGGCCATGGTGCGGTCGACGGCCCATTCGATCGCGGGCAGCGCGTCATGGCCGTCGCCGAGCAGCGCGTCTTCGGGCAGATGCACGTCGGCCAGCTCGAGGTTGCAGGCGCGCCCGCCGCCGAGGCGCGCGTAGTCCGACATCGCAAGGCCGTCCGCCGTCGCTGGCAGAACGAACAGACCGATCCGCCCTGATGGACCGTGATGGTCGTGGATGAGCGCGGAGACGATGATCTCGTCAGCAGCGTGGCCGTCGAGCACCGCAATTTTGCTGCCGGAAAGACGCCAGCCTTGCGCGGTTTTGGTCGCTGACGTCGCGACCTTGGCGAGATCGAACCGCGCTGCGCGCTCGGAATGCGCGAAGGCGAGCTTCAGGGACCCGTCCGCTACTTTGGGCAGGCTTGCCTGCTTCTGCTCGGTCGTGCCGCATCTGGCGATCAGCCCGGCTCCCAGCACCACGGTCGCGACATAGGGCTCGGACACCAGTCCGCGGCCGAAGGCTTCCATCAGGATGCCGATGTCGATCGCGCCGCCGCCGAGCCCGTCGAACTCCTCAGGGATAGGCAGCGCCAGCCAGCCGAGCTCGGCGAACTGCTTCCACACCGCAGGGCTGAAGCCCAGCGGATCGTTCGCCATCTTGCGGCGGTGATCGGCATCGTAGCTGCCGGCCACGAAACGCTCCGCGCTCTCGCGCAGCAGCTTCTGCTCGTCACTGAGATTGAGGTCCATGGTTCTACTCCGCGGCCGCCGGCGGCTTGCGCACGGAGGGATGCAGGCCGGATGGATCGACGATCATGCCGAACTCCTGAAGATTATGGGCGTGACAGAGCTGATGCAGCGCAAAGGCCTGGTCGATCGCGGCGGGCTGGCCCATCACGTCGACCGAGCGGTTCACCGCCTCCTTGGTCATCTTCAGCGCGAAGGACGGCTTTGCCGCGATTCGTCGCGCCAGCTCCAGCACGCGCGATGATAGTTCCGCGCGCGGCACGACCTGATTGACCATGCCCAGCCGGTGCGCCTCCTCGGCGCTCCAGTTGTCGGCGGTGAACAGGAACTCCTTGGCCTTGCGCGGGCCGAGCTCCCAGGGATGCACGAACCATTCGACGCCGCAGACGCCCATGGCGACGACGGGGTCGCAGAACTGCGCGTCGTCGCTGGCGACGATCAGGTCGCAGGCCCAGGCCAGCATCAGCCCGCCGGCGATGCACTTGCCGTGGATTTCGGCGATCGTCGGCTTGGCGAGATTGCGCCAGCGCCGCGTGATCTGGAGATAGATTTCCTGCTCGCGCGCGAAGCGGCCATGGGCATTCGGTTCGGCGAAACCGCCCCAATGTCCGATCGGCGGAAAATCGACGCCGGCGGCGTTCTTGCCGCCGGGACGCAGGTCATGGCCGGAGGAGAAATGCGGGCCGTTGCCGGCGAGGATGATCACCTTGACCGCATCGTCCTGCACCGCCGCATCGAAGGCAGCGTTGAGGTCGTAGGTCATCTGCAGGTTCTGCGCATTCCGCGCCTCGGGCCGGTTCATCACGATCCGGGTGATCGCGGGCTCGGGCCGTTCCACGAGGATGGTCTCGAACGAGGTCATCGCGTTTCCCCCTGGCATTCCGTCTTATTGTTTCGCCAAGTTGACTATGTCGGTCAGGGATAGGCAAGAGGCTTGCGTCAGTCGGCTGCTTTTCGCGCCTTGAGAGCGATGCAAGACGTCTGGCGTCTTGCGGGTCCGATCTGGTAGTTTGTGCCGGATTCCACCGGGAGAAATTTAATGCGCAAGATCCTGACCGTGCTGGCGGCGCTGGCCTCGCTGAGCCTCACCAATTGCGGCTACAACGCGATCCAGAGCGAGGACGAGCAGATCAAGGCGAACTGGTCCGAGGTCGTGAACCAGTATCAGCGCCGCGCCGACCTCGTGCCCAATCTCGTCAATTCGGTGAAGGGCTTTGCCCAGCAGGAGAAGGACGTGCTGCTCGGCGTCACCAATGCCCGCGCCAAGGTCGGCAGCATCCAGGCGACGCCCGAGGTGTTGAACGATCCGGCCGCCTTCCAGAAGTTCCAGGCCGCCCAGGGCGAGCTCTCCAGCGCGCTGTCGCGGCTGCTGGTGGTGACCGAAAACTATCCGCAGCTCAAGTCGGACGCCCTGTTCAAGGATCTGATGTCGCAGCTCGAGGGCACCGAGAACCGCATCACGGTAGCGCGCAACCGCTACATCAAGTCGGTGCAGGACTACAACGTCACCATCCGCTCGTTCCCGAGCAATCTCACCGCGATGGTGTTCGGCTACAAGGAGAAGCCGAACTTCTCGGTGGCGAACGAGAAGGAGATCTCGACCGCGCCGAAGGTCGATTTCAATCCGGCGCCTGCGCCGTCGAAGTAAGTGCACGTCATTTCGCGAATGCGCTTCGCCCCACCCACGACTGTCATTCCCCGCGAAAGCGGGGAATCCAGTACGCCGCGGCTTCTCCGTATCCCGCTGGCGCCTCTGGAATACTGGATCGCCCGGTCAAGCCGGGCAATGACACCGAGTGTGTGGTGCGCGGTCATCGTTGCAACGCTCCTCCTCGCCTTTGCCTTCCCCGCCTCCGCCGACGTCGCCGTGCCCCAGCTCACCGGCCGCGTCGTCGATCAGACCGGCACGCTCTCCAGCAGCGACATTGCGTCGCTGTCGCAGAAGCTGCGTGACTTCGAGACGCGCAAGGGCAGCCAGATCGCCGTGCTGATCGTGCCGACCACGCAGCCGGAGACGATCGAGCAATTCTCGATCCGTGTCGCGGAGGCCTGGAAGATCGGCCGCAGGAAGATCGACGACGGCGCGATCCTCGTCGTCGCCAAGAACGACCGGCATTTGCGCATCGAGGTCGGCTACGGCCTCGAAGGCGCGCTCACCGACGTCACTTCGCGGCGGATCATCGACGAAATCATCACGCCGAAATTCAGGAGCGGCGATTTCGCCGGCGGCATCTCGGACGGCGTCGATCGTATCATCAAGGTGATCGACGGCGAGCCGCTGCCGGTTCCCTCTCCAACCGTGAACTTCGGCAGTCTCGACGATCTCGCACCGCTCTTCATCGTCACGCTGTTCGTCTCGGTGGGCATCGGCGGCGCCTTCCGCGCCATGCTGGGACGGCTGCTCGGATCGCTGGTGACCGGGGGCATCATTGCGACGCTGACCTGGTTCATCCTCGGATCGTTCGGACTTGCCCTCGCGCTGGGTGGTCTCGGCTTCGTCATCGGATTCGTCGCCGACCTGTTTTCGGCGATCACGCCGGGTACCGGCCGCTCGCGCGGCGGCTCCTGGTCGAGCGGCTCTTCCTCGGGCGGCTGGAGCAGCGGATCGTCGAGCAGCAGTGACAGCGGCAGCTTCAGCGGCGGTGGCGGCAGTTTTGGCGGCGGCGGCGCCTCGGGGAGCTGGTAGCGGTCATGAGCATCAAGCGCATTGCCAGACATCTCGTGCAGCATCATTGGCGGGCGAAGCAGATTTTTACGCCCGCCGTGCTCGCCCGCATCGAGCAGGCGATCAAGCGCGGCGAGGCCATTCATTCGGGCCAGGTCCGCTTCGTCGTCGAAGGCGCGCTCGACGGCGCGCCGCTGTTCCGCAACCAGCCGGCCCGCGAGCGCGCGCTCGACGTGTTCGCGCAACTGCGCATCTGGGATACCGCGCACAATAACGGCGTCCTGATCTATCTGCTGCTCGCCGACCGCGACGTCGAGATCGTCGCCGATCGCGGCATTCACGCCAAGGTCGGTGCCGGGGGCTGGGAGCGCATCTGCCGCGCGATGGAGACGGAGTTCAGGTCCGGCCAGTTCGAGCGCGGCGTGATCGACGGCATCGAAGCGGTGTCGGGCGAACTGGCGCGGCATTTTCCGCCGGCCGCATCGCATCCGAACGAGCTGCCGGATACGCCGGTCGTGATGTGAACGGAGCGCGCTTCGCGCCCTCCGTCATTGCGAGGAGGGACTCTGGATTGTTTCGTCGCGCGCAATGACGCTGTTGGATCAGCGAGCCTAACTCTCTCACCGTCACCCTGAGGTGGCCGCTTCTTCAGCGGCCCTCGAAGGGCGACGGCCCGGCTGGAGCAACTCGGCCGTTCATGCTTCGAGGCTCCCGGCGTGCTGCTACGCACCGCGCCGCTCGCACCTCAGCATGACGGGTTGACGGGCGCGCCGTGTGTCAGGCATTCCGCCGCCGTTCATCTTGCCCCGGTTACAAATTGTTTCACGCCCGCCACACCGGTTCCATCTTCCCGGCTCAATTCAGCCCCTGATGACTTCCTAAAATTTCGGTAAGCGGGTCCGTAGGTAAGGATTTCGCAAGCAATGAAAGTTACCAAAAGGTCAACCCAGACTGGAGTATTTGAGCCGTGAGCGAACCAATGCCCGAGCAGGCTGCCCAGGACACCGGCGTCGTCGAAGCTGCTGCGACCGCGCCGCAGGCCGTCGAGGCCGCTGGGATCGAGGCTCCCTCGATTGCGCCGGACCATGAGGCGCCGCCCAAACCTGATCCGGTCAAGCCTGACCCGATCAAGGTCGAGCCGCCAAAAATCGAAGCATCCCGGATCGAGGTGCCGAAGCTCGAAGCCAAAGCCGAAACCAAGCCCGAGCCGAAGCCCGGCAAGCTGATCGTCATGGCGTCCTCGGACCGCTCTTGGGACCGCGAGGATTTTTCCCCGCATGTGAAGGCGGAAGAGCCGCGCGAGACCGGCAAGCGCCGCCTGTCGGCGATGGCCGCGGTGGTGGCGATCGCGGCGAGCGTCGGCGCGATCAGCGGCGCGCTCGCAACGGCCGGCATGATGCATTTCGCAAGTCCGGCCCAGGCGCCGGTGCAGGTCGCCGACACCAGCGCGCTCGATGCTTCGGTTGCCCGGATCGATGCCGACCTCGTCGCGCTCAAGGCCAATGTCGAGCACAGCGCGAAGACCGGCATCAATCAGTTCAACCGGGCCAATGATCGTCTCGACAAGCTCGAGAAGGCACAGGCCGAGCCGATGGCCAGGATCGCAAAGCTGTCCGAGACCGTCGACAAGCTCCGCGCCGCGCCGCCCGCCGCTCCCGCGCAGGCCGCCGCAGCAGCGCCGGCAAAGGAGACCACCGGCTCGATTGCACCTGCCCAGCAGGTTGCGACCGCTGCCGCGGCACCGGCCCCAGTGGCCGCCGCCCCCAAGACCGAGGTCGGCCGTATGCCGACGATCGAAGGCTGGCGGCTGCGCAATGCCGCCAATGGCGGTGCGCTGATCGAGGGCCGAGACGGCCTCTACGAGGTCTATCCCGGCGATCCCATCCCCGGCGTCGGCCGTGTCGACGCGATCCGCCGCCAGGATGGCCGCTGGGTCGTCGTCACCAGCAAGGGGCTGATCGTCTCGCGCTGAGCGGCTGAGATACGACTTTCGAAAGGCGCTTCACCACCATGTGAAGCGCCTTTCTGCTTGAATAGGCCGGCCACCGCGGTGTTACCTCAGGCATGAGCCGTGCGTTGCGAATTCTCCTTGCCGCCACCGTCCTGTTTGGCGGCACCGCCGCGCTATCGGCCGCGGAGACCGCGCCGCTGACGCGTGGCACCGCCATCATCGATCCCGATCTCTTGCGCAGGCTCGACGAGGGCGACGCTCTCACGATCTCGCGCCTGGTGTCGCCGGAGCGCAAGGCGGGTGGTGCGCTGACCACCGACCGGCTGTTCGCATCGCTGCCCCAGCTCAAGGATATTCCGCCGGCGATCGACGCGGAGTTCGACCGCTACATTGCGCGGCAGAAGGCAGCCTGGCCGACCGAGACCATCGGCGTCGGCGAAGGCTTTGACGTGCAGCTGTTCGATCGGGCCAATCTGAATTCCCCCGACACGCGCTTCGTGCTGGCCGGCATCGTCAACCGCATGGACCGCGCCTATGTCGGCGAGGAGTCCTGTGGCGAGATCCGGCTGATCTATCGTCTGGCGCGTTTCGACGGCGGCAAGACCGCGACACGCCTGCCGATGACGTTCAATCTGGTGATGAAGGCGCGCGATGCTCGCCAGGCTGACGCCGACGGCAGGCCGATCACTTGCGCCGAGATTGCGCGCCGCTGGCTCGCCAACGGCAACTGGCAGGAGCTGATCGGCGGTCGTGACGACGCGATGCTCGATCGCATCGAGACCAACATCCAGATATCGGTCGCAGCGAAATCGGCGCTGCACGACTTCCGCTCCGACTATCTGCTCAAGGTGTTCAAGTACGACGCGGCCACGAAGACGTTCGCGGAAGCGGTGCTGGAGAACCAGATCGACCGCGACCGGATCATGGCGGACGACGCGCTTCGGCGCGAGTTCAAGGATTGGCTGCTCGAACCCGAGCATCTTCGCGCGTTCGATCGCGGCACTGTGCTGATCCCTGAGAAATTCCTGGCCAGAAGTGCAGTGGTGCCGACGCCGGCCGGCCTCGATGCTTCGGCGCTGCAGCCGGAATTCGGCATGATGCAGGCGGAGGGGGAGGGCAAAGGCGAGCCGGTCTTCACCGACAACGACGTGGTCGGTGCGTTGAAGCGGGCGGCCGCACGCGGCGACATGCAGAACATCCGCTCGGTGGCCGGCTTCCAGCGCCGTCTCAACGACGTCACCTGCGCCGGCTGCCACCAGACCCGCGGCATTGGCGGCTTCCATTTCCCCGGCGTCGACTGGCTGGCCGACAAGCCGTCCAATTCCACCATCGTGCCGGCGTCGCCGCACTTTCTCGGCGACCAGCCCCGCCGTCGCGACATCCTGACCGCCTTCGCCGGCAGCAAACGCCCTGATTTCTCACGCGGATTTGCCAGCCGGCCACAGACCCGCGGCAGCCGCGAGCTCGCCGGCAGCGAGTATCAGGACGGCTGGGGCGCGCATTGTTTCCTGCAGGACGCGGGACCTGGAACGCGAGATGCGAGTTTTACGTCATGGAGCTGTGCTAACGGTCTGACCTGTCAGGCCGCCGCGGCCTCACGCCGCATCGGCATGTGCTTCATCAAGACGCGTTGAGCCCGCAAAAGCGATTTGGATGATTCATGACGGACACCAGCGAAGCCAACAAGGCGCGCAATCGCGAGATCGCGCGCAATGAGGAAGCCAAGCAGGTCATTGGCAGCACCCGCGTCAGCATCTGGGCGGTGGCGGTGGCCGTCATCGCCGGCGGGATCCTATTCACGCTCGGCTGGCTGTCGCTGCGGTAAGCCGCGATGCGAGCTTTCTCTTCGCCTCCCCCCGCGTGCGGGGAGAGGCCGACACGCGAAGCGTGGCGGGTGAGGGGGGCTCCGCGAGCCCAACTCTCACCGTCCTCGCGGAGACTCCCTTTCACCCTAACCCTCTCCCCGCAAGCGGGGAGAGGGGAAGAAGCCTCACTTTGCGTGGTTCGTCATCCGCTTGCCCGGCAGCAATTCGTAAGCCGGCTTCCAGCCGGGCAGCGCGGCCATGCGGCCGAGCCAGCCCTGGATGGCGGGGTGGCTCGTTCCGAAATCGAAACCGTGCTCGTCGCTGGGATAGTGCAGATAGGCCATCATCGAGATATCGGCGACCGTCGGCTTCGCTCCGATCGCGAATTCATTGTGCTGGAGATGCCCGTCGAGAATGCCGAGGAAGTCCTCCAGCCGGCGGCGAAAGTGCTTCAGCACCTGCGGGTCGTTCTTCTCGGTGAAGGCGCGCATGAAGCGGTAGGTCGCCATGTAGCCGGTGAGCTTGTGGTTGTCCCAGAACAGCCAGCGCAGCAGCTCGAACTTCTCGTCCTCGGTCTCGGCGCCGAAGCGGCCGTACTGCTCGGCAAGCTTGAGCAAGAGCGGCGCGGTTTGCGTCATCTTCACGCCGTCGACTTCGAGCACCGGGATTTCGCCCATCTCGTTGACGGCCTTGCGCCATTCCGCCGTGCGCGTGACGCCGCCGGCGAAATCGGTCCACACCGGCTCGAACGTCTCGCCGCACAGCGTCAGCATCAGCGCCAGCTTGTAGCTGTTGCCGGATTCGGGGAAGTAGTGCAGGCGGTAGAGGGGCATGGGGCCTCGTGAGACAATGCAGGACGTTGTGACAGAAGCTACATCGTTCCGCATCGTCATTGCGAGCGCAGCGAAGCAATCCAGAAATGCATCTCCGCCGTCATCCCGGGCTCGCGCTTCGCGCGCCCCGGGACGACGATATGCGGCGCGCTCCTACCCCACCGCTCCCGACCCCCGCAGTTGCCTGATCGCGGCCTCGTCGTATCCCGCCTCGCGCAAAATCTCGTCACTGTGCTCGCCCACCGCAGGCGGCTTGCGCGGCTGCACTTTCTTGGCGCCGTCGATCCAGATCGGGCTGGAGATGGTGAGCATGGTGTCGTTCTCGAACGGCACCAGCACCTCGTTGTCGAGCATCTGCTTGTCGTTGGGGATGTCGTCGAGGATGGCGACGACGCCGAACACGAGGCCGTTGCCGTCAAGGATCTTGCGCCATTCGGCAAGATCCCTGGTGGCGAAGGTCTCGTCAAAAATCTTGATCAATTCCACCGAGCGGGCGTGACGGTCCGCCTTGGTGGCGAAGCGCGGATCGTTGATCAAGTCCTCGCGGCCCAGGCATTTGGCCAGCGCCGGAAACTGCTTCTCCTCGCTCAGCAGCGACAGGATCAGCCAGCGGCCGTCCTTGCACTGGTAGTGGTTGGCGACCGCGTTCAGCGCGCGCTCGCGCGGGCGCCGCTCGCCGAACTTGGCGCCGCAGAGCTTGGCCTGCGCCAGCACGCTTGCGGCCCATACGCCGTTCGCCATCAGGTTGGAGGCGACGTGCGAGCCCTTGCCGGTTTTCTCGCGCTGATACAGCGCGGTGACGATGGCGCCGTAGAACGCCATGGCGCAGGGATGATCGCCCATGCCGGCGACCGAGCGGGCTGGGGTCGTATCGGTGTCGGCGCGGACCAGGTCCATGAGGCCGGAGCGCGCCCAATAGGCGTTGCTGTCGAAGCCGGGCTTGTTGGCCTCCTCGCCCTTCTCGCCATAGCCGGTGAAGGACGCGTAGATCAGCCGGTCGTTGAGATGGGCGAGATGGTCATAGGTGATGCCGAGCTTGGCGCGCACCGGCGGCGGCATGTTGGTGATGAAGACGTCGGCTTCCTCGACCAGCTTGTAGAGCACCGCCTGGGCCTCTGCCTTGGCGAGGTCGAGCGCGATGCTCTTCTTGTTGCGGGCCTCGAGCAGCCAGGCGAAATTGTGCTCGCCGGTGGGGTAGCCCGGCAGGTTCGGCAGGTTGCGATAGGGGTCGCCGGCGCCGGGCGGCTCGATCTTGATGACGTCGGCGCCGAAATCCGACAGCACGGTCGCGGCCGCGGGCGCTGCGATGAAGCTCGCGCAGTCCAGAACTTTCAGGCCGGAAAAGATGCCTTTTTCCATCGCGGCGTTGCTCCCTCGCTCTTGTCGTTTCCCGCGCGCTGGAATTGGCGCGGGCTCATCATGGCAGCATTAGACCGATGTCTCCGCGGGATGCAACGGCGCCCGGCGCAGGGCCTCACTCCTCACCCGCAAGCAACGCCGCGTTGCCGCCGGCTGCGGCCGTATTGATCGTCACGGTCTGCTCGGTGGCAAAGCGCGCCAGGTAATGCGGGCCGCCGGCCTTGGGGCCGGTTCCGGACAGGCCGTTGCCGCCGAACGGCTGCACGCCGACCACGGCGCCGATCATGTTGCGGTTGACGTAGACGTTGCCGATCCGGGCGCGGTCGATGATGGCTTCGATCGTGTCGTCGATGCGCGAATGAATGCCGAGGGTTAGCCCATAGCCGGTGCGCTCGATCGCCTGCAGCACGCGCTCGAGGTTTTCGGCACGATAGCGCACGACGTGCAGGATCGGGCCAAAGACCTCCTCGGTGAGCTGGCCGGCCTCCTTGAGCTCGAAGATGTGCGGCGCGACGAAGCAGCCTTCCGGCGCCTGGCCTGCAAAATGCAGCTTCGCCTCGGTCTTCATCCGCGCGACATGCGCATCGAGCCGCTGCTTGGCCTCCATGTCGATCACAGGACCGACATGAGTCGCGACATCCAAGGGATCGCCGATCCTGAGTTCGCGCGCGGCGCCCGCGATCATCTCGATCATGCGGTCGGCGACGTCCTCCTGCACGAACAACAGCCGCAGCGCCGAGCAGCGCTGGCCGGCGGAACGGAAGGCGGAGGTCACGACGTCGTCGGCGACCTGCTCGGGCAGAGCGGTGGCATCCGCGATCATGGCGTTGATGCCGCCGGTCTCCGCGATCAGCGGCACGATCGGCCCGTCCTTGGCGGCGAGCGTCCGGTTGATCGAGCGCGCCACCTCGGTCGAGCCGGTGAAGACGACGCCCGCGATGTCCGCATGCGCGGTCAGCACGGCCCCGATGCGCCCGTCGCCGGTGACCAGCTGCAGTGCGCTTTTGGGGATGCCGGCCTCGTGCAGCAGGGCGACGGCCTCGCGCGCGATGCGCGGCGTCTGCTCGGCCGGTTTCGCCACCACGCAGTTGCCGGCCATCAGCGCCGCCGTGACCTGGCCCAGGAAAATCGCCAGCGGAAAATTCCAGGGTGAGATCGCCACGAACACGCCGCGGCCGCGCATGGCGAGCGCGTTGCTCTCGCCGGTCGGGCCGGGCATGGCCATCTCGCTGCCGAACAGCTTGCGACCCTGCGCGGCATAATAGCGGCAGAAGTCGGCGGCCTCGCGCAGCTCCGACAGCGCATCGTCGAGCGTCTTGCCGCCTTCGCGTTGGAGCAACGCGATGAAATGCGCGCCACGGCTCTCGAGCAGATGCGCCGCCTGCTCCAGCGCCGCCGCGCGCGTGCCCGCCGGCATCCGGCTCCAGGCCGCAAAGCCGGCACACGCCGCGACAACCGCCGCGTTGGTTTGATCCGGTGTGGCATCCGCAATGGGCTTGAGGTCGGCGGCCTCGGCCTTCACATCTGCCAGCAACTGATCGAGCGCGAGGCGTGCGCCGAACTCGACGCCGCGCGAATTGCGCCGCTCCGGCGCGAACAGATCGCCCGGCAGCGGAATTTTGGGATGCGCCGCCGCTTGCGGCCGGAGGATCGCATCCGCCGGACGCTGCAGCAGCGCCGTAACGGGCACGCGATAATCGGCGGCCTGCGCCACGAACGAGGAATTGGCGCCGTTCTCCAGCAGCCGCCGCACAAGATAGGCCAGCAGATCGCGATGACTGCCGACCGGCGCATAGGTGCGGTATGCGATCTCAGGGTGGTCCCTGGCGAGCTGCTCGTACAGCGCTTCGCCCATGCCGTGCAGGCGCTGGAACTCGAAGGCGCCGCCGTCTGCTGCGAGCTCCAGCACGGTCGCGACCGTCAGCGCATTGTGGGTGGCGAATTGCGGGAAGATGCGCGGCCGCAAGGCCAGCAGCTTCGACGCGCAGGCGAGGTAGTTCAGATCCGTCATCGCCTTGCGTGTGAACACGGGATAGCCGTCGAGCCCGCGCTCCTGCGCGCGCTTGATCTCGGTGTCCCAATAGGCGCCCTTGACGAGGCGCACCATCAGCTTGCGGCCGTGCGCACGGGCCAGTGCATCGACATAGTCGATCACCGCGCTCGCGCGCTTCTGATAGGCCTGGATCGCAAGGCCAAATCCGTCCCAGCCGGCAAGCGAGGGATCGGCGAGCGTCGCCGCGATCACGTCGAGCGACAGCTCCAGCCGGTCGGCTTCCTCGGCATCGACGGTGAAGTTCAGGTCATGCGCCTTGGCGTGCTGGGCGAGGTCCAGCAATAGCGGCACCAGCTCGGACATCACGCGGTCGCGGCTGATCGCCTCGAAGCGGGGATGCAGCGCCGAGAGCTTGACGGAGATGCCGGGCCGGTCGGGCAGGGGGTGCGCGCCAGCCGCCTTGCCGATGGTCTCGATCGCGCTGGCATAGGCATCGAAATAGCGCTTGGCATCGGCCGCCGTACGCGCGCCTTCGCCGAGCATGTCGAAGGAGTAGCGCGACTTCTGGCCGGAGCGCGGCTTACCCCGCTCCAGCGCCTGCTCGATGGTCTCGCCGAGGACAAAGTGATTGCCCATCAGCCGCATCGCCTGGCGAGTCGCGGTGCGCACCGCCGGCGCGCCGAGCCGCTTCACGAGGCGGCCGATGGTACCGTCGGGCGTCTCGCCGGGCTGAATCACCCGCGCGGAGAGACCGAGCGCCCAGGCCGAGGCGTTGACCAGGAAGGCGGTGGACTTGGTCTCGTGGTGGATGAAGTCGCCCTCGCCGAGCTTGTCCTCGATGAACTGGTCGGCGGTGCGCGCATCCGGCACGCGCAGCAGTGCTTCCGCCAGCACCATCAGCGCGAGGCCCTCCTTGGTCGAGAGTGCGAACTCCCGCAGCATGTCCTCGACGCCACCAAGATTGCCTGCGAGCCGGTCGTCGCGCTTGCGGATCGCCTCGATCAGCCGCGTCGCGGTGCGGTCGATCCGCGCCTCCTGCGGCGGGGCCAGATGCGAGGCCGGCAACAGGCGGGCGGCGATCTCGGCATCGTCAGGAGCGTAGGGCGCGGTGAAGGGTGGCGGGATGTTCGGCATGGCATGTCCTGTGGCTGAAATCCAGGATAAGGTCCGTTTGACCGTAGTTCGATGGACAAATTAGACCGTATGCCTTACAAAATGAGGATGAAGGGCGGATTGGCCAGATAAACTATGGAATTGGATCGAAGCGACCGGAAGATCCTCTCGATTTTGCAGGAGGATGGGCGAATCGCCAATGTCGAGCTCGCCGAGCGCATCGGGCTGTCGCCGACCTCGATCGGGGAGCGGCTGAAGCGCCTGCAGCGCGAGGGCTTCGTCGAAGGCTATGGCGCGCGGCTCAACCCGCACCGGCTTGGCCTCGGCCTGCTCGTGTTCGTCGAGGTGCTGCTCGACAAGACCACGCCCGACAATTTCGAACGGTTCGCGCGCGCGGTGAAGCTCGCGCCTGAAGTTCTGGAGTGTCACATGGTTGCCGGCGGCTTCGACTATCTTGTGAAGGCGCGGCTGGCGGACATGGCGGCGTATCGACGCTTTCTCGGCGAGACCCTGCTGTCGATGCCGGGCGTGCGCGAGACGCGGACCTATGCGGTGATGGAAGAGATCAAGCGCGACGCACCGTTGCCGGTGGGCTGACGACATGCCGTCGCGATTGTCATTGCTGTGGCGTTGAACGTGCGGTCTTCCCAGGAAAAATAGTTATCCTCGTGCAATCGCAACGCCTGTCGTCGAATGCACTGGCCGTCTTCTGAAATTTTCTTTGGCCCGCTCCCGGAAGTTGTTCCGGGAGGCAGCAAAGGCTGGCGGGCTTATACTTTGAGGTTCTCTGCGGAGGTCTTGCCCCGGTTTGCGATCTCTTCGTATTCCACCGTCTGTCCCTCGTTGAGCGTGGACAAACCGGCTTTCTGCACTGCCGAGATATGCACGAACACATCCTTGCCCCCCGACGCAGGCTGGATAAATCCATAACCCTTCGTCGGGTTGAACCACTTGACCGTACCTTTAGCCATCACGACTTCTCCGCGGGTCTTCCTCCGAGATCTCGAACCGCCAGTCCCCGCCAACCGGCCGGTTCGGTCCTAACAGGATACGCGGAATGTGGCGGGCTTGGTAGCTCAAACCACATCGGCATTTCGCCGAATTCCGCTCAACTTCGCGGCGCTTTTGCCGGTTTTGCCCGTTTCGCGGTCAAATGAGTGGCGGGCTGCGGTAACGTTCTTTCTTACCCTCCCCTGGAGGGGGAGGGTCGCTACGCATGGAGCGTAGCGCAATGCGTAGCGGGGTGGGGTGACAGTCTCTCCGCATCGAGCGCTGTTCGTGTTGAGAGATCACCCCACCCCGCTCGCGCTCCGCGCGATCGACCCTCCCCCTCCAGGGGAGGGTGAGAATAAAGCGCGCGCCGTCCGTCAATAGGTCGCGGCCAGATAATCGACGATCTTGCCGACGTCGGCATCGTCGATCGGCGCGCCATAGACCTTGATCATCTTGGTCACCTCGGCCTGCCAGAAGCCTTTCCTGTCCTTCATCGGCGGCTGCGTCTTGATGTAGTCGGCCGAGTGGCAGGCGCTGCAATTGCCCTTGACGACCTCGAGATTGGGGCCCGGCTTGAAGGCGGCGACCTCGTCCGGAAGCTGGTAGTTGACGGGCGCCGCGGTCGCGGCCGCAAGGCCGGTGGCGAGGGCAAGCGTGATGGCGAGGAGGACGGTGCGCTGCATGATCATTCTCCCTCACGCCACGCTGACGCGAACGGTTTCGACGACGTTGCGCAGATAACCCGCCGGGTTCCAGCGCGGCGTATCCGGCTGCGTCTCGCCGCCATTGCCGGTGGCGCGCACCTTGAGCTCGACATTGCCCGCCGCGAGCTTCACCGGCAGCTTCCATTCGCGGAAGGCGTACTTGCCGAGGTCCTTGCCGAGCTTGGCGCTCACCCAGCTCTTGCCGCCGTCGGTGGAGACCTGGACCTCCTTGATGCCCTTGCCGCCGTCGAAGGCGATGCCGCGCAGCGTCGTGCGGCCGGCCTTCAGCTTGGCACCGTCAGGCACGCTGGTGATGAAGGAGCGGATGGTGAAGCGGTTGATCGGGATCGTCGCCTTCGGCGCGGTGCCGGGCTCGATCGAATTATCAGGCGTATCGGGGATGCGATAGGCCGACTTCATCCAGAAGCCGTCATAGACATTGTCGATGACGGTGATCTCGTTGAGGTGCTTGACCCAGTATGTGCCGTAATAGCCGGGCACGATCAGGCGCAGCGGAAAGCCGTTGAGGAACGGCAAATCCTCGCCGTTCATGCCATAGGCCAGCATCACCTCGCCGTCACTGGCGTGAGCGATGTCGAGCGCCTTGACGAAATCGGGCGTCTTGTCGCTGACCGGGCCGTCCATGCCGCCAAACGTGACCTGCTTGGCGCCGCTCTGCACGCCGGCCATCTCCAACACGGCCTTCAGCGGCACGCCGCGCCAGCGCGCGCAGCCCATGGCGCCGTTGGCGAGCTGGCCGCCGGCGACGCGCGGCTCGAAGAAGCCGCGGCTGTTGCCGGAGCATTGCGCGACGGCGACGATCTCCGTCGCCTTCATCTTCCTGATGTCCTTCAGCGACAGTTTCAGCGGCTTGTCGACCTTGCCCTTGACCTCCAGCGTGAACTTGTCGGGGTCGAGATTGTAGGGCAGGTCGGAGAGGTGATAGCGCACGAAGAACGCGTTATTCGGCGTGATCGGGCCGTCATTGAAGATCGCAAACGGCGTCTCGAGCTGCGGCGGCCGGCTGGTGAGGCCGATCATTGCCCGCTTCTGCGGATATTTCACCAACGGCCGTTCGCCATTGGCGAAGGGGAGCGTGACGGTGTCGAGTGCCAAGGTCCTGGTGGAATTCAGTGTGGCCGCAAGTGCGGCAAAGCCCGCCCCTTTGAGCAGGTCGCGTCGATCGAACATAGGGTCTCCTCCCGGAGCTTTTCGTTGAATCAGCGGTCATCACCGCGATCCTGCGCTCATCTGTCGCAACGAATGAGATGAAGTCAATTCGTGCTTTCGCAGCAGGCCCATGCCGCTGCGTTGCAGCAGGCCGGTGTCACGGAGACAAGCATGTGGCCAAGTTCTCTCTGCGGCGGCGGTGGGCTCCCTCGCCCCGCTTGCGGGGAGAGGCGAACATCAGGCCGCGACGCGCTCCCTGCGATCGACCAGCGCCGCCAGCTCCCTTGCGTCCGTCACCACGCGCACGGCCATCGGCTCGTCGCGGCCGCGGATCGCGACTTCCTGTTGCGGCAGCGCATCGTCGGCGAGGCCCGCCGTGCTGCGGATCTCGTCCGAGACGATCGCCTCGCAGGCCAGCGTCTTGGTCATGTCCTGCAGGCGGGCGGCGACGTTGACGGCATCGCCCAGCGCGGTGAAGACGATGTGATCGCGATAGCCGATGTCGCCGATGATGACCTCGCCGCCGTGAATGCCGACGCCGAAGCGGATCGGCTGGCGAAGATCGTGGCTCAGGAGCTGGTTCAGTTCGTCGATATGGGTGGCGATGCCGCTAGCCGCCTTCAGCGCCTGGCGGCAAGCGGTTTGCGGATCGGCCGTGAGCCCGAACAGCGCCAGCATGCCGTCGCCGACGAACTGGTTCGGCTGGCCGCCATTCTCGATCACGGCCTGCGACACCGCGCCGAGGAAGCGGTTGACGATGAACACGGTGTCGAACGGCAGCCGCTTCTCGGCGAGCTGCGTCGAGCCGCGCATGTCCACGAACAGGCTAACGAGATAGCGCTCCTGGCCGATGCTCGCCGGCGCCGAGGCGTGTGCGCTCGTAGACGATGTTTGCGGCGTGAAGAGCTGGAAGAAGGAGAGGTCGGAGGTCGGCCGCAACTGGCAGGCCAGCCTGATCGAGGGATCGTTGGTGCCGACGCGGGTGAGCACGAAGGCCTCGCGCTGCGACGGCTCGGGCAGGACGGCATGATCGCCGATGACGCGGATGCGGCAGGTCGAGCAGCGGGCGCGGCCGCCGCAGACGCTGGCATGGGGCAGATTGTGCCGCAGGCTCGCTTCCAGCACGGAGAGGCCCTTGGGGACCCGCACCGTCCTGCCGTTGCCGTAGGACAGCGCGATCATGCCGCCGCGCCGCTCGCGCCAGGCCCGCACGCCGCGCGCCGCCAGCGCCAGACCCAGCAGCCCGAAATAGGTGATGGTGAAAGCGCCGGTGATGCGGTCGAGCGTCGCGGCCTCGGCCGTCGTGCCGACCTGACGGCGGGTGAGATTGTGCGTGCGCCATTCCCCGTCATCGGCTTCGAAGGCGACGTTGCGGCCGCCCTGATAGATGCCGAGCAGCGACAGCGTCGGGACCAGCACGGCGGCGGCGAGCAGATAGGGCGCGGCACGCGTGAAGAACGGCTTGAGACGAAGCCAGAAATAGAGGCCGATGCAGCCGTGCACCCAGGCGACGAGCAGCAGGATCGTCATCTGCCACAGCCGGCCGGGCGCGGCGACGAAGAACAGATAGAGCTCCTGCGGATAGAGCTTCTGATGACCGTACAGCGTGTAGCCGAGCCGCACTCCGACCACGTGCGCCATGACCAGTGCGGGTATGCTGAGGCCCAGCACGAGCTGCAGCGGCTCGATCGTGCGCCAGCGGAACTGGCGGCGCTGATACAGCGCGTAGATGCCGAGCCCCATATGGGTGAGCGCGGCGGTGTAGAACACGATCGCAACGGGGAGGAACTGCCAGAACGCGGTGTGGTAGTACACCCCGGCCTCCATGGCCTCGACCGAGATATTGCCGAGCGCATGGTTGAGGAAATGGCTGATCACGTAGGAGAACAGGATCAAGCCGCAGACCAGCCGCACCTGCCGCACGCTGGTCGCGCGGACGAGTTCGGACAATTGTGCAGATGCGATGGCCATGATGTGGTTGTATCAGTTCACCAAGGAGAACAGCCAGCGTAGCGGTTAATTCCCGATGTGGACAGGCTGTGAGATCACATGCGCGGCAAGGCGCCTCCCACTCCGCTGTCGTCCCGGACAAGCGCGCCCTCTGGCGCGCGCCGATCCGGGATCCATAACCCCGGAGAGCGGTTGCGGGGCGGGCCGGCAACTCCGAGTCATCGCCAAACTCCGCCCTGGGGTCATGGGTCCCGGGTCTGCGCTGACGCTTGCCCGGGACGACAGCGGTATTTGTAGCGCGGTCCCCCCCGCATTGACTCCCCCTCCCAAGTTGGGGAAAAGCGCGGCCGTGACGATCGCTCCCGACATCTCTGCGAAGCCAGACGGCGCCGAACGCCGTCTCATCCTGATCGCCGTGGCCGTCATCGCCGCGATGACGCTGCTTCGCGTCGTCTATGCCTCCGCGATCGAGCTGCGCACCGACGAGGCCTATTACTGGACCTGGTCGAAGGAGGGCGCGCTGAGCTTCCTCGATCATCCCCCGGGCATCGCCTGGCTGATCCGCCTGGGAACCGCAATCCTCGGCGACACCACGCTCGGGGTGCGCCTCGGTGGCATCGTCGCGATGCTGCTGACGCAGCTGCTGCTGGCCGACATCGTCCGCCGCCTCACCCATGATGTGCGCGCGATCGTGCTCGCGGTGCTGATGCCGGAAGCTGCGCTCTATTACGGTCTGCTGATGGCCAAGGTCGCGCCCGATGTCGCCATGATCCCGTTCGCGGTGGCGATGATGTGGGCGCTGGTGCTGATAGCGCAGAGCGGCGACGGACGCTGGTGGCTGGCGGCCGGCCTGTTCGCCGGCCTGTCGATGCTGTCGAAATTCACCGCGGTCATGTTTGCCCCCGCAGTTGCCGCCTTTCTGCTGGTGCCGGATTGGCGCTGGCGCTGGCTGCGCAGTCCGTATCCCTATCTCGCGGTCCTGGTCGCAATCCTCGTGTTCTCGCCGGTGCTGATCTGGAACGCGCAGCACGATTGGGCCTCGTTTCGTTTCCAGGGCGTGCGCGCCACCGCCAATTACGGCATCTCGCTGCGCACGATCGGCGATTACGTCGGCCTGCAATTCGGCCTGGTCGGCTTCGTCATGTTGCCGGTGGTGCTGACGGGCCTCGTGCTGACGGCATGGCGCGGCTATCGCACGCGCGAGCCCGTTGCGATCCTGTTGTCGACCGCGGTGCTGGTGCCGTTCGCCTATTTTCTCTTCAAGTCGTCGACGCTCCGGGTTGGCGACACCTGGCCGATGTTCATGTGGCCGGTCGGCTTCGCTGCAGCCGCGGTCAACCTCGCGGCCATGATGAAGGAGGATTGGTCGGCGCGCATGCTGAGATCGTCGGTGTTCTGGGCCAGGACCGCCGTCGGCTCGGGCCTCGCCTTCGTCGTCATCGTGTTCCTCTATTATGTCGCCGCGCCCTTCAATCTGCTCGGCAAGATCGATCCGATCGGCGCCGAGGCCGGCTATGAGCAGGTCGCCGCGCATGCCCAGGCGGCGCTCGATGAGACCGGTGCGACCTGGATCGCGACCACGGACTACCGCACCTACGCCATGATGCGCTGGCTGTTCCGCGGCCGCGTGCCCGTCATCGAGCTCAACGAGCGCGGCCGCTTCCAGGATTTCCGTGATCCCGGCATGGACCGGATCAAGGGCCACGCCGGCATCTATGTCGGGCGCGAGCCGGACGATCGTTCGTCGCTTTGGGAGAACATTCCGGCGAAGCGCGAGCCGCTCGGAGAGGTCGAACGAAGCTGGCGGGGTGTTCGCGCGGATAACTATGTGATCGAAAAGCTCACGGGATGGACGCCGGAGCTGTCACCGCCGAAGGATTCGCCGCTGTTCCAGTGGAAGGTGCTGGCGGGGGGATTCAGCGCGAGACTCGCGCGGTTTCTCTTACCCTCCCCTGGAGGGGGAGGGTCGATCGCGCGCAGCGCGAGCGGGGTGGGGTGATCTCTCCACTCGGGCAGCGTTCAAGGAGGAGAGACTGTCACCCCACCCCGTCTCGCATCGCTGGCGCGCTGCGAGCCGACCCTCCCCCTCCAGGGGAGGGTAAGGAAGAGCCCGCTACTCCTCCTCGTCCTTCTTCCGCAACAAATCCGTCGCGAGGTCCGACAGTTTCGGCGGCGGCAGGGCGGCGAAGGGCAGCGGCCTTGTGACGTCGATGGCGGCAAGGCCCAGCCGCGCCGTCAGCAATCCGTTCAGCACGCCTTCGCCGAGCCGCTGCGATAGCTTCGCCGCGATGCCATGTCCCAGCATCTGCTGCACCAGGCTGTCGCTCGCGGCCATGCCACCGGTGATGGCGAGATGGGTGATGACGTGGCGGAGCAGGCGGATCATGCCGAGCGCGCCGGGGCGGCCGCCATAGAGGTAGGCGAGCTGGCGGATCAGGCGCAGCGCTGCGACGAACACGAACAGCACGTCGATCGCCGCGCGCGGTGACACCGCCGTGACGATCGAGACCTTTTGCGCGGCTGAGGACACCAGTCGCCGCGCTTCCGCATCGAGCGGCGACATCAATTCGCGCTCGGCGAGCCGGATCATGTCGGCGCCGTCGATGATCTCGCCGGTGTGGCTCTCCAGCGCGGCGCGGGCGCGGGCGAGCTGCGGGTTCTGGTGCGCGATCTCGAGCAGATCCCGCACGATGACGCGGCTTTCCTTGCGGTCGTCGCTGGCAAGCACGGCCGCCGCGCGCGCATGCAGTTTCTCGATAGTGGCAAGGCGCGCGAGCCCGAACGCCTCGCGGCCGATCACGACCGCGAGCGCCAGAGCGGTGACGGCAGCGAAGGCAAGGCCGACATAGCCGAGCGTTTCGCTGCGCGCGAACAGATCCTCGATCAGACGGACGACGCCGAGCCCGGTGCCGAGCAGCGTCAGCCCGCCCAGCCCCGACCAGAACAGCGTGCCCCAGGGAAATCTGCGCCGTGCGGGAACGGCGGCCGCGATCGGCACCGGCAGCGCCTGCGGGTCATGCTCCGGCGTGATCTGGATGGTGGCGCGGCTGAGCCGGCTGGTCTCGTCGGCTTCGGTGACGACGACGCCGGGATCGTCGAGCCGGAACGTCGCCGGCCGCCGTGGCTTCGATCGGTCGTTCATGCGAGCTTGTCTCCGATCAGGAACTGCAAGGCACGGTCGAGGCGGATGTGAGGCAGCGTCGGCGGCTCGGTGCCTTCGCGGTCCAGTGGGGGCGGGCGGAAGCGCAGGAAACGAAAATCACTTCTTTCGGCGGCCTCGGTGGAGAGGCCACGGAACGCATCGGTGCCGTTGAACAGCGGCTCGGGGTCGAGCGGCAGGTCGCCCGGAAACGTCGCCACTTCGGTGTTGCCGTCGAAGAACTCGCCGCCGGCGCTTTCGCCTGCGGCCGGCGTTCCCAGGATCGACGGCAATTTGTCGCGGCCGCGCGCGACCTGCGCCTCCCTCGTCGCCCGCACCGCGGCCAGCGCCACCACGTCGATGGCCGCGCCGGTATTTTCCGCGCGCGCGACTGCGCCCGCGACGGCGCGGCGCAGCACGGCCTCGAGCCGGTCGTGGCTGGAATGATGCAGATGATCGGCCTTGGTCGCCGCGAACAGGATGCGGTCGATGCGCGGCCGGAACAGGCTGGAAAGGATCGTGCTGCGGCCGATGTTGAAGCAGTCGAGAATGCCGGCCAGTGCGGCTTCGAGATCGTGCAGCGCCTCGGGACCGGAGTTGAACGCGGCGAGCGCGTCGGCCAGCACGATCTGGCGATCGAGCCGGGCAAAATGATCGCGGAAGAACGGCCGCACCACGACGTCCTTGTAGGCCTCGAAGCGGCGCACCATCATTGCCCACAGCGATCCATCCGGGGCCTGACCGCCAACCGGCACGTCGAGCGGTGCAAAGGTCAGCGCGGGGGAGCCCGCGAGATTGCCGGGCATCAGGAAACGGCCGGGCGGCAACAGGCTCATGGCAAAGCGCTCGTCGCGGCAGGCGCGCAGATAATCGGTGAAGAGTTTTGCAGCGGTGAGCGTCGCCTGCTCGTCCTCGCGCGCTTCGGGCTTGAGTGTTGCGAGATGCGTGTGCCATTCGCTCGCAAGATGCGCGCGCGGTGCCTCGCGCGACAAGGCAAGGCTCTCCGCCGACCATTGCTCGAAGCTCTTCTGCAGCAGCGGCAGGTCGAGCAGCCATTCGCCGGGATAGTCGACGATGTCCAGCGTCAGCGTGCGGTCGGCGCCGTTCGGGCGTTGATAGTCGATGACAAGCCTGAGCTCGCTGATGTCGACGGTCGAGCTTGGCCAGCGCCGTTCCTCGACCAGCGCACGCAGATGGTTTTCATAGGCGAAGCGCGGCACGGCATCGTCGGGCTGCGGCGCCAGATGCGCCCGCGCGATCCGGCCCGAGGCGTAGGCGTCGAACACCGGAAACCGGCCGCCGCGGGTGAGGCCGTGGATCAGCGCGGTGATGAACACGGTCTTGCCGGCCCGCGACAGGCCCGTGACCCCGAGCCGTACCGTCGGATTGAAGAAGTGCTCGCCATAGTCGATCAGCGCCTGCGCGGACAGCCGCGCTTCTTCGACCATATCCTGGAAACTGAATGCCATATGAACGTTAGTGGATCCGGGGCGGGCGGAATGTGTGTCCGTTCACAAAAGTGGCAATTGCGTGGGGAAAATCAAGCTCCATACTTCCACCGCCTTTGTCGGAAATCACCCGTTTGAACGACGCGCCGATCTCGAACTACCCATAGAAGAAGGCATTACCACAACGTGCGGATTGCCATGACCGTCTTCCAGCTGAAACAATTTGCATCGAATTCCGTCCATGCCGCCGCCGACGCGATCGGCTGGGATTACGACCGTGCCGAGCTCATTGCCGACGGCATCGTCCACGCGATCGGCGTGTTGTCCGGCATCGTCGCCGCGACCGTGCTGGTGGTGCTGACGGCGATCTATGCCGACGCCACCAACATCGTCGGCGTCTCGATCTACGTCGCCGGGCTGCTCTCGATGCTGGTGCTGTCGGCGACCTATAATCTCTGGCCGGTGTCGCCGGCCAAATGGCTGCTGCGGCGGTTCGACCATTCCGCGATCTATCTGCTGATTGCCGCGACCTACACCCCGTTCATCCTGGAGGTGAAGGACAGCGTGTTCGCGCTGGTGTTGCTCGCTGGCGTCTGGTGCGTCGCCGTCCTCGGCATCGTGCTGAAGCTGTTCTACCCCGGCCGGTTCGACCGCGTCTCGGTCGGCATTTATCTTGCGATGGGCTGGAGCGGCGTGATGCTCTACGACGCCGTGGTCAAGGCACTGCCGGCACTGGTGCTGGGCCTCATCCTAGCCGGCGGCCTGCTCTACAGCTTCGGCGTGATTTTTCACGCTTGGCGGCGGCTGCGCTTCCAGAATGCGATCTGGCACGGCTTTGTCTTGGCCGGCGCGGCGTGCCATTATACCGCGGTGCTCGACCTCGTGTTGAGCTGAGCAGGAACCGCGACGCCGGGACAGGCGAAGCGGCCGACAAGCGGTAAAAGACAAGAGGAGACGTCGCATGCAGGTGACCGGCAAGGTCGTGGTCGTCACGGGCGGCGCAAACGGCATCGGCAGGGCGCTGTGCGAAGCCTTTCACGCGGCGGGGGCGGCCAAGGTCGTGGTCGCGGACATGGACGCCGCCAATGCGCGGGCGGTGGCCGCCATGGTGGACGGCGCGGCGTTCAAATGCGACGTCGCGCAGGAAAAGGACATTTCGCATGTCATCGAGGAGACCGAGCGGCAGTTCGGACCCATTGATCTCTTTTGCTCAAACGCCGGCATCGGCGGCGGCTTCGATCCGATGTCGGAGAACGCCGGCGGCGCCTCCGACGAGCCATGGCAGCGCAGCTGGGCGATCCACGTCATGGCCCATGTCTATGCGGCGCGGCATCTCATCCCCCGCATGAAGGCGCGCGGCGGCGGCTATTTCCTCAACACCATCTCCGCCGCGGGCCTGTTGTCGCAAGTCGGCAGTCCGGCCTATTCGACGACCAAGCATGCTGCAGTCGGCTTTGCCGAGAATCTCGCGATCTCGCACAAGGCCCATAACATCAAGGTCTCGATCCTCTGCCCGCAGGGCGTCGACACCAACATGCTGCGCTCGATCCCCAAGGGCCCGCAATCCGGCGACGGCGATCTCACGCCGGAGCAGGTGGCGAAAGACGTGCTCGCCGGCCTCGCGCAGGAGACGTTCCTGATCCTGCCGCACCCCCAGGTGCTCGGCTACATGCGCAAGAAGACCGAGAATTACGACCGTTGGATCGGCGGCATGGCCAAGATTCAGGCGAAGATGCGGGAAGATTTCGGGAAGTAGGGAAGGCTGGTGCCGCCCACGCTGTTGTCATTCCCCGCGAAGGCGGGGAATCCAGTACGCCGCGGCCCGTCGGTTCTACCACAACCGTCTCGGACTACTGGATCGCCTGGTCAAGCCGGGCGATGACACCGAGAGTGTGGCTACGCCACCGACTCCACCTCTTCCTCCACCCGGCTCTGCCTGAGCGCCCTTGCATAAAGCATCATGCCCTCGCGTACCTTGCGTTGCTCGGCTTCCGTCAATGCCGCCAGCGCGCCGCGCACCTGCTGACGGCCGAACGCATGCAGCGCCTCCAGCGTGCGCCGGCCCTTCGCCGTCAGCGACAGCCTTTTGCTGCGCGCATCCGTCTCATCCGGCGTCTCCCTGAGCTCGCCGCAATCGATCAGCTTGCGCACCAGACGGCTGACGCTGGACTTTTCCAGACGCAGGAAATCGCCGAGTTCGCCCGAATTCATGGGACCGCGGATGCCGATCTCCAGGATCGTGTGCACGGCCGAGGGCGGATAGTCCGAGGCCGCCACCGTCGCATCCATGAAGCCGAGCTCGCGCACCATCAGGCGCGAGGCGGCGCGGATGTCGTCGATCAATGCAAGCTCGGCCATCTTGACTCCCGGCATATAGTTGTATCATACAACTATATGCGCAGAGCGGCGCGCGCAAGCGTTTTGGAGCGGACGATGAGCGAAGCTTTGCCTGCGGCGATGCGGATGACGGGCAAGGTGTGCCTCGTCACGGGCGGCGGCAGTGGCATCGGCCGTGCCACCGCGCTGCGGATGGCGACCGAAGGCGCCGAGGCGATCATCGTGGCGGGACGGCGCGAGGCCGAGATCGAGGCGGCCGCCGCTTCATGCCGTGAGCTTGGCGCGGAAGCGATCGCGCTTCGGACCGACATCACGCGCGAGGACGAGGTCGCGCGGATGGTTCGCACGGCGATCGAACGCTGCGGCCGGCTCGACGTCGCTTTCAACAATGCCGGCTTCCAGGAGCGCCGCGCGCCGCTGGAAGAGCAGGGCACCGACGTCTACGACACCGTGTTCGACACCAATGTCCGCGCGCTGTTCCTGTGCCTGCGCCATCAATTGCCGGCCATGCTGGCGCAAGGCAGCGGCAGCATCGTCGTCAACGCCTCCGTCAGTGGCATGCGCAATCCCAATCCCGGCTTCTCGCTCTATTCGGCCTCGAAAGCCGCGGCGATCTCGTTGACGCGCTCGGCGGCGATGGAGAATGCCCCGCGCGGCATCCGCATCAACGCGATCGCGCCGGGCCGCGTCGTCACCGACATGATGCTGCGCGCCGGCGTCGGCGATATCGCAACGGTAAGCGCCGGTCTGCCGCTGCGGCGGATGGGCAGCCCGGAGGAGGTGGCGGAAGCCGTGGTGTGGCTGTCGTCGGATGCGTCGTCCTATGTGGTCGGACACGTGCTGGCGGCGGACGGGGGATTTCTCGCTTCGTAGCCCGGATGGAGCGAAGCGCAATCCGGGACCGCTTTGCTCGTTGCACGATTCCCGGATTTCGCTTTCGCTTCATCCGGGCTACGGCCCTTCAGTGCTTCTGCCCGTACAGCACCGGCACCGCCGAATCCACGACGACTTCCACCAGGCTCGTCCCCTCGAACGCCATGCCGCGCTTCAGCGCCTCGCCGAGCTCCGCGGCCTTCGTCACCCGGACAGCGTGGCAGCCCATGCCTTCGGCGAGCCGGACGAAATCGATCCCGGGCAGCTCCAGCCCGGGCACGTTGCGCACCTGCATCACCTGGCTGAACGAGCGCATCGCGCCGTAGCCGGAATTGTTGATGACGACGACAGTCAACGGCAGCTTGCGCTGCGCGGCGGTCCACAGCGCTTGGATCGAATACATCGCCGAGCCGTCGCCGATCAGGCACACGGTGCGTTGCTTCGGCTTGCCGAGCGCCATGCCGACGGCGGCCGGCAGGGAGTAGCCGAGGCCGCCGCTCGCCATGGTGTAGAACGAATCCTGGCCGCGCATCGGCATGAACTTCTGCATCGCCGGGCGGTGCGAGGGCACTTCCTCGACCAGCGAGGCGCCTTCAGGCATCGCCTGTGACAGCGAATGCAGCAGGAATTCGACCGGCAGCGGGTCGGCGGTCTGCGGCGCCGGTGGTAGCGTGCGGCCTTTCGGCGTGGCGCGCTTGCTCTCCGGCAATAAGTCGAGCAGCAGGCTCAGCGCCGGCTTCATGGTGGCGATGATGCTGGTGCCGACCGGCGTCACTGCGGCGGCATCCGCATCATCCGTGATCTGGAAGATGGTCGCGCCGCCGTCGAAGATCGCGGCATGGCCCTCGACATGGAAGGTGAACACGGGCGCGCCGATGACGACGACGAAATCGTGCTCGCGCAACGCATCGGAGAGCTGGGCCGGTGAGGCATGCAGGAAGCCCGCAAATTGCGGATGACGCTCGGGGAAGGAGCAGCGCGCCGAGAACGGGCTGACCCAGACACAGGCCTTGGCCTTCTCGGCGACCCGCACCATCAGATCGACCGCGCCGGCGCGGTCGACGCCGGGGCCGACCACGAGCGCCGGGTGTTTTGCCGAACCGAGCGCTGTGACCAGCGCCTTCATCGGATCAAGCTCGGGCCCGATCTCGCGGCTGACTTTCCGCGCCTCGACCGGCGCACAGGCGTGGGCCCAGTCGTCGATCGGGATCGACACGAAGGTCGGCCCGCACGGCGGCTGCATTGCGGTGTAATAGGCGCGCGCGATCGCGGCCGGCACGTCCTCGGGCCGCGCCGGCTCGACGCTGTATTTCACGTAAGGCCGGGGAAATTCCGAGGCGCGCTCGGCATAGAGGAAGGCCTGCAGCGGCAGGATCGAGCGCGCCTGCTGGCCGGCGGTGATCACGAGCGGCGTCTGGTTGCGATGCGCGGTGTAGATATTGCCGAGCGCGTTGCCGACGCCTGCCGCCGAATGCAGGTTGACGAAGCCGGCATTGCGCGTCGCCTGCGCATAGCCATCGGCCATGCCGACTGCAGAGGCCTCCTGCAGCGCCAGCACGTAGTCGATGTCGTCGGGCCAGTCAGAGAGGAACGGCAGCTCGGTCGAGCCGGGATTGCCAAAGACTTTTGTGATGCCGAACGAGCGCAAGAGGTCGAGCGTCGCCTGCTTGACGGTGACGGATTTGCCGCCGCTCTTGCCGTTCTTGGCCATGGTTTCCGTCCCCTTCTAGTTCCTCATCCTGAGGAGCGCGTCTTCGCGCGTCTCGAAGGATGAAGGCCCGGCTGGTGGCCTCGCCCTTCGAGACGCCGCTGCGCGGCTCCTCAGGGTGAGGGTCTACGTTCTTACATCGCCGCTACGCTCGCAATGACGGGGAGAGCGCGGTGGCTCACCACACCGCCGTGCCCTTCATCGTCGGCTGCCCTTCCGCATTCGCGGTCCACAGCTCCATGCCCGCCTCAGTCTCGTTGGCGTTCACCGAGAACTCCGTGCCCTCGAACAGTGGCTGCAGCCCGCGATAGGTGAACTTCTTCGGCGCCTTGCCGCCGTGCAGCTTGGCCGCCAGCTCGATGATCAGCGCCGCCTGCAAGGGGCCGTGGAAGATCAGGCCGGGATAGCCCTCGACCTTGGTGACGTAGTCGCGGTCGTAATGAATGCGGTGGCCGTTGAAGGTCAGCGCGGAGTAGCGAAACAGCAGCACGGGATCGGACACGTGCGTCTCGCGGTGCTGCGCTGTCGGTGGCGGGGCTTTCGCGCTCGCAGGCGCGCTGCTCGTCATCTCGCGATAGACGATGTCCTGCCGCTCGCGGATGGCGGTGCCGCGGGGCGAGGAGATGCTGTGCTCGACCGAAACGAAGCACAGCGTGCCGGTCGAGCCGGTCTTGACCTGCACATCGGCGATGCGCGAGGTCCGCGTCGATTCATCGCCGACCTGCAATGGCTGCAGGAATTCGATCTCGCCGCCGGCCCACATCCGGCGCGGCAGTGGCACCGGCGGCAGGAAGCCGCCGCGGGTGGGGTGGCCGTCGGGGCCGAGCATCGACATCGGAAACACCGGCTGCGCCAGGCACCAATGCACCGTGAACGGCGCGGCGTCGCCCTTCTTGGGCTCGCCGACCTCCTGGAACAGCGTCGCGCGCAGGCCCATGACGAGCTGCGCGGTGACGATGTCGGTGGCTTCCGTGCTGCGGCCGATCCATTGCCGCAAGTGGTCGATGTCGAGCTTCTCGGTCATGATACCTCGCTCTTGTTACTTTCTTGATTTTGGCTTTTCGCCGATCGCAGGCACGGCGCCATAGCTGCGTGTTTCGCCGACGATGATCGGCGCCGGCGCGGGATAGCTGACGCGGCCGTTCGGCGTGTCGACCTCGATACGCCTGAGATGCGGATGCTTGGTGAGGTCGGCCATGGTGTTGACCTCGGCAAAGGCGATGTCGGCGTCCGACAGCCGCTTCAACAGCTCGTCGCGCGTCATCTTGCCGAAGGCATCCGCCACCGTCGTGTCGGTGAAGTCGCGGTTGCGCACGCGCTCGACCATGTTGGCGACGCGGGGGTCGGCCGGCAGGTCGGGCTGATCAAGCACCTTCGCGCACAGCGTCTTCCATTCGCGCTCGCTCTGGATCGAGATCAGGATGTCCTTGCCGTCCTTCGAGGTGAAGACGCCATAGGGCGCGATCGAGGGATGGCGCAGGCCCATGCGCTTGGGTGGATTTCCGGCTTCGGAATTGAGCAGCGGCACGGTGCACCAGTCCGCCATCACGTCGAACATGGAGATGCGGATGTCACAGCCCTTGCCGGTGCGCCCGCGCGCGATCAGCGCCTCCAGGATCGCCGCATGGGCGGTGGCGCCGGTCGCGACGTCGACGATCGACATGCCGACGCGCGAGGCGCCGTCGGGGTTGCCGGTGATCGAGGCAAGGCCGCTCTCGGCCTGGATCAGGAGGTCATAGGCCTTGCGGTGGGCGTAGGGGCCCTCGTCGCCATAGCCTGTGATCGTACACGAGATCAGCTTCGGATAGTCCTTCAGGAGCCGCTCGCGCGAAAAGCCGAGCTTGTCCATCGAGCCCGGCTTCAGGTTCTGGATCAGCACATCGGCGCTGGCGATCAGCTTCTCCAGCTCGGCGCAACCTTCCTTGGTGGCGAGATCCACCACCGCCGATTGCTTGCCGCGGTTGAGCCAGACGAAATAGCTGCTCTGGCCCTTGGCCGCCGCGTCATAGCCGCGGGCGAAATCGCCCTCGGGCCGCTCGATCTTGATCACCTCCGCGCCGGCATCCGCCAGGCGCGAGGAGCAGAACGGCGCCGCCACCGCCTGCTCCACCGCAATCACCCTGATCCCGTCCAATGCTCCCATGGCGCGACCTCAGTACGAGCGCGGCATGCCGAGCACGTGCTCGGCGACGAAGGACAGCACGAGGTTGGTCGAGATCGGCGCCACCTGATAGAGCCGCGTCTCGCGGAATTTGCGCTCGACGTCGTATTCCTCGGCAAAGCCGAAGCCGCCATGGGTCTGGATGCAGGCATTCGCCGCTTCCCAGGACGCGTCGGCCGCCAGCATCTTGGCCATGTTGGCCTCCGCGCCGCAGTCGAGCCCGGCCTCGTATTTGCGCGTGGCTTCCTTCACCATCAGCTCGGCCGCGCGCATGGAGGCATAGGCCTTGGCAATCGGGAACTGAATGCCTTGGTTCTGGCCGATCGGCCGGCCGAACACGCTGCGCTCCTTCGCGTAGTTGGTGGCCTTGGCGATGAACCATTTGGCGTCGCCGACGCATTCGGCGGCGATCAAAATGCGCTCGGCATTCATGCCGGAGAGGATGTAGCGAAAGCCCTTGCCCTCCTCGCCGATCAGGTTCTCCGCCGGCACCTTCATGTCGGTGAAGAAAACTTCGGTGGTGGCGTGGTTCATCATGGTGCGGATCGGGCGGATCTCGAGGCCGTTGTTCTTGGCCTCGCGCATGTCGACGATGAAGACCGACAGACCATCCGTGCGCTTCTTGGCCTGCTCCTTCGGCGTGGTGCGCGCCAGCAGCACCATCAGGTCGGAATGCTCGGCGCGGCTGGTCCAGATCTTCTGGCCGTTGACGATGTAGCTGTCGTTGCCTTCCTTGCGCGCGAAGGTCTTCAGCGAGGAGGTGTCGGTGCCGCTGGTCGGCTCGGTGACGCCGAAGGCCTGCAGGCGCAATTCGCCGCTGGCGATCTTCGGCAGGTACTTTGCCTTCTGCTCGGCATTGCCGTGCCGCAGCACGGTGCCCATCGTGTACATCTGGGCATGGCAGCCGCCGCCGTTGCACCCCGCACGCTGGATCTCTTCCAGGATCGCAGCCGCCGCCGAGAGCTTCAGGCCCGCGCCGCCATACTCTTCCGGGATCAGCACCGAGAGATAGCCGGCTTCGGTCAGCGCATCGACGAAGGCCTTGGGGTAGGCCATCTCGCGATCGAGCTTGCGCCAATATTCGCCGGGAAACTGCGCGCACAATTTTGCGACGGCGTCGCGAATGTCGGCGTAATCTTCAGTGTGGTGTTCTTCACTCATGGCGTTTCCAGTTCTTAGCGGCAGTTAAGATAACGCCGGCCGACCCTCAGGCGTTGTGAAAACAATGCCCGCCCCCTATGCTCATTTGTTATAGCGTATGGAGTAGCCTTCCAGGATTGGCAAGCATGGATTTCCGGCAGCTCAGGACCTTCAGTTGCGTGGCGGAGCTCGGCAGCCTGAGCAAGGCGTCCGACACGCTGCGCGTGGCGCAGCCGGCGCTCTCGAGGCAAATCAAGCTGCTGGAACACGAGCTGCGCACCGAGCTGTTCACCCGCAACGGCCGCGGCATGGTGCTGACCGAGGCCGGGCGGCTGCTGCTGGCGCGCACCTCCGGCATCGTGCGGCAGATCGACCAGATCCGCGACGACATCCAGTCGTCCCAGGGACCGCCCTCCGGGCAGGTCGTGCTCGGCCTGGTCCCGACCGTGAGCTGCGTGCTGTCGGCACGGTTTGCGCGGCGCTGCGTCGAAAAGTTTCCCGGCATCTCGCTGCGCATCGTCGAGAGCTATAGCGGCCATCTGGTCGAGTGGCTGCATCGCGGCGAGATGGACCTCGCCATTCTCTACGGCCGTTCGGCCGACCTGCATCTCAACGTGCAGAGCCTCGGCCGCGACAACATCGTCGCGGTCGGCCCGCGCGGCTGCGGCCTTGCGCGCAAGAAGAGCGTCGATATCGGCTGGCTGTTGCGGCAACGGCTGGTGCTGCCCTCTCACTCGCATGGCCTCCGCGCGCTGATCGAGCACGCGGCCGCCCAGCGCAAGATCAAGCTCGACGTCCAGCTCGAGGCGGATTCGTTCCGCGTGCTGACCAGCCTGGTCGAGGAGGGCCTCGGCTTCGCGCTGCTGCCGCCATCGTCGGTCCACGGCGAGGTCGCGGACGGACGGCTGGAGACGACGGCGGTCTCGAAGCCGATGACGCGCGAGCTCATTTTCGCTTCTCCGATCGACCGCCCGGTCTCGACGGCCTCGCTCGCCGTCACGGCGCTGCTGCGCGAGGAAGTCGCCGCCTGCCGCAAGGATGGCGTGTGGGACATCAAATTGAGTTGAATGCTTTCAAGGCGGTTTAGGCCAGAAGAGCGCGTGCGGCCCATCGCATGTTGTGCGAGCTGTCATGCCGGAATTTTATAGCTGGGCCGCCCCATCTTCCGCTGTCTTCGCCCGCGAAGGCGGGCGATCCAGCATTCCAGAGGCGGTGCGGCTGGAGCCGATACGCCGCGGCGTACTGGATGCCACGCCGTCGCGGGCGATGACAGCGGAGTATGGAGAGGCGCCCTGCCTCAGCACGCCGCAGAGCAGAGCAGAGCAGAGCCTACCTAGCCCGGAATCCTCACCGGCAGCGTCTCATATCCCTTGATGAAGCTCGAATAGATCCGCTTGGGCTCGCCGACCACCTCGATGCGGTCGAAGCGCTTCAGCATCTCCTCCCAGACGATCTTGAGCTGCAGCTCGGCGAGGCGCATGCCGACGCAGCGGTGGATGCCGAAGCCGAAGGAGAGGTGGGTGCGCGGGCGCGGGCGGTCGATGATGAACTCGTTGGGCCTGTCGAACATCTCGTCGTCGCGGTTGCCGGAGACGTACCACATCACGACGCGATCGCCCTTCCTGATCTGCTTGCCGCCGATCTCGGTGTCCTGCAAGGCCGTGCGCCGCATATGCGCCAGCGGCGTCTGCCAGCGGATCACCTCAGGCACCATGGAATCGATCAGCTCCGGATTGGCGCGCAGCTTGTCGTATTGCTCGGGGTTCTCGTTCAGCGCCAGCACCGAGCCGGTCATGGTGTTGCGCGTGGTGTCGTTGCCGCCGACGATGAGCAGGATGATGTTGCCCATGAGGTTGTCGGGGTCCATGTGGCGCGTGGCGTCGTTATGGGCCATCAGCGACAAGAGGTCGTTGCGCGGCGCGGAGTTGACGCGCTCGTTCCAGAGCTTGGACATATAGGCGTAGCACTCGTCCATCTCGCGGCGGCGCTCCTCGGCGGAGGCGACGATGCCGCTCTTGGGCAGCGCGGTCGACACGTCCGACCAGCGCGTCAGCTTGCGCCGCTCCTCCCAGGGGAAGTCGAACAAGGTGGCGAGCATCTGCGTCGTCAGCTCGATCGAGACGCGCTCGACGAAATTGAAGGTCTCGTTGCGCGGCAGATTGTCGAGCACGGTCTGCGAGCGCTGCCGGATCAGCTTTGCCAGCTCGTCCAGATGTGTCGGCGTGAACATCGGCGACACCGTCTTGCGCTGCGACGAATGCCGGGGCTGATCCATCGCGATGAAGCTCGGATAGTCGTAGCCGGGCGGCACGTCGCGGATCGAGATGCCGCCGAGCGTGGAGTCCGAGGAGAAGGTGCCGTGATTGGTGTCGACATGCATGATGTCGTTGTATTTCACCACCGACCAGTACGGCTCGATCGGCGCGTTGGTGCAATAGTGCACCGGCTCTTCGTTGCGCAGCCGCTCGAACCACGGCCACAGCGTGTCGTCCTGGAACAGCCTGGGCGCGCCGGGGTGGAATTGCGACAGCGGCGTCGCATAGGCCTCCTCACGGGCCCTGCGCATGCGTTCGGCCTTGTCCACTTTAACCGGCGCTTGGATGTTCATCGTGGTGGCTCCAGTTGGTTCTCTTTCTTCGCCTCTCCCCGCCTGCGGGGAGAGGCCGGAATTCGAGCGAAGCTCAAATTCCGGGTGAGGGGGACTCTCCGCGAATCCGTCTCTCAGCGTGTTTGCGGAGAGAGCCCCTCACCCCGACCCTCTCCCCGTAAGAACGGGGAGAGGGAGAATTCCTACGCCGCAATCTTCACCGGCAGCTCTTCCAGTCCCTTGACGAAGCTCGAATAGACCCGTTTCGGCTTGCCGACCACCTCGATATGGTCGAAACGCCTCAGGATCTCTTCCCAGATAATCTTGAGCTGCAGCTCGGCAAGCCGCAGGCCGACGCAACGGTGGATGCCGAAGCCGAACGACAGATGCGTGCGCGGGCGGGCGCGGTCAATGATGAATTCGTAGGGCTTCTCGATCGCCTCCTCGTCGCGGTTGCCCGAGACGTACCACATCACGACCTTGTCACCTTTCTTGATCTGCTTGCCGCGGAATTCGAAGTCGGAGAGCGCGGTGCGGCGCATATGCGCCAGCGGCGTCTGCCAGCGGATCACTTCGGGGACGAAACTGTCGAGCAAGGCCGGGTTCTCGCGCAGCTTGCGATATTGCTCCGGATGCTGGCTCAGCGCGAGCAGCGAGCCCGACATGGTGTTGCGCGTGGTGTCGTTGCCGCCGACGATCAACAGAATGAGATTGCCGAGGAAGTTCTTGGCGTCCATGTCGCGCGTGGCGGCGCCATGCGCCATCATCGAGAGCAGGTCGCTCTTCGGCGGCTGCGCGATGCGCTCCTTCCAGAGGCGGGCGAAGTAGCCGGCGCATTCCGTCAGCTCGGCCTGGCGCTCGTCCTCGGTGGCGACGAGGCCGTCGGGTCCGGGAATGGTGGTGGCGATGTCCGACCAGCGCGTCAGCTTGCGGCGGTCTTCCCAGGGAAAGTCGAACAGCACCGCCAGCATCTGGGTGGTGAGCTCGATCGAGACGCGGTCGACCCAGTCGAACACCTCGCCGCGCGGCAGATTGTCCAGGCATTCGGCCGAGCGCTTGCGGATGTTGAGGGCGAGATTGTCCAGATGCGTCGGCGTGAACATCGGCGCCACGGTCTTGCGCTGGGCGGCGTGGCGCGGCGGGTCCATCGAAATGAAGCTCTCGCGGCGCAGGTCCGGATCGATGTCGCGGATGGTGATGCCGCCGAGCGAGGAGGCCGAGGAGAACACCGCGTGGTTGGTCTCGATCTCCATGATGTCGTTGTAGCGCGTCACCGACCAGTAAGGGCCGAACATCGAGTCCTTGCAATAGTGTACGGGGTCTTCGCGGCGGAGCCGATCGAAATAGGGCCAGAACGTATCGGTCCTGAACAATTCGGGATCGCCCGGGTCGAACTGCTCCAGCGGCAGTGAATTGGCGCGTGCGCGTAGCGCGTCGAGCTTGGCCGCGTTCTCGATGGTCCCATGCATGACCGTTCTCCCTGGCATCAACCGCGCGTTCTCGTTGAATTCTGCGCTGCGGTATTTGATTTGCAATTACAGCCGGTTGTCTGCGCCGGAGCAAGGGAGAGTTTTGCCACATCCAACCGTTGCGAGAGATCTTGGGGCGCCTCCATCAGCGTGATCCCCCGCACACCGTTTGTCGTGAAATCGTGCCAGAAACCGACTGGAATCGAGGGAAATCGAACCCCGCCATCTTGGGTACCGACTAACCTCTGATCTATAGTTTGACCGGATCAAGACCGCATCCCGAGGTTGCCGCCGTGAACGACATGCAATGGACCCCCATCGGCTCCGAGCCCATCCCGCCGCCGCTGCCGCCCACGCGGGTCGACTTTTCCGGCAATCGCTCCGAATTCCGGAAAATGGTCACCAAGGGTGCCATGCTGGAGCTCGTCACCTTCGGCTTCTACCGGTTCTGGCTCGTCACCGACATCCGCCGGCATCTGTGGGCGAACACCGCGATCGACGGCGATGCCGCCGAATATACCGGCCGGGCCAAGGAGCTCCTGGTCGGCTTCCTGTTCGCGCTCGCGATCCTGGTGCCGATCTACCTCGCCTACTTCCTGATCGGCATCGAGTTCGAGCGCTGGCAGGGCTTTGCCTCGACGCCGCTGTTTCTCGGCTTCTATGCCTTCGGCCAGTTCGCGATCTTTCGCGCGCGACGTTACCGGTTGACGCGCACGGTCTGGCGCGGGGTCCGCTTCTGGATGGACGGCTCCGGCTGGGCCTATTCGTTCCGCGCCATGGCGTGGGGCCTGCTCGTGCTGCTGACGCTCGGCCTGGCGCTGCCGTGGCGCGAGGCCGCGCTGGAGCGCTACAAGATGCAGCACAGCCATTACGGCGATCTCTCAGGCGATTTCGAAGGCGACGGCTGGACCTTCTTCAAGCGCGCCTGGTGGCTGTGGCTGCTCAGCCCGATCGCGCTCTTCATCTTCCCGCTGGCGCCGTTCTTCTATGCCGAGTTCAAGGCGCGCGAGTGGCGCTGGTGGCTCGACGGCATCCGCATCGGCGGCGTCAGCCTGTCCTCCAATCTGCCTCATGACGCCTTCTACGGTTTGTACTGGAAGGTGATCGGCTGGTGGATGCTGCTCACGATGGCCTTCTCGGCCTATATGGGCGGCGGCGCCTTGCTGCTCGTGCAGCTGAGCGGCGTTCCGGCCGATCAAATGTTCGGCTCCGACAATGCCGCCAAGAGCATCCCCATGGTGGTGATGATGGTGATCGGCTATTTCGCGCTGGCGCTTGCGGTCAACATCGTGATGCGCGTCTATCTCCAGCGTGATCTCTGGGCCAAGGTGCTGGAAACCGTCGAGGTGCACAACATCGCGGCCGCGGCGGATGTGCGCGGCAGCGGCCAGCTTGCCAGCGCGCTCGGCGAAGGTTTTGCCGATGGGCTCGATGTTGCGGGATTCTGAGCTGTGAGTGACGTATTTGCCGAGGCGCCGGCGCAATCGACCAAGCCGACCATCTTCTTCGACGGCACGTCGAGCCGCCGGCGGCAGGTGACGCTGACGTTCGCTGATGCGCTCGAGATCACCGAGGAGGGTGAGGCGCCGGTTCGCTGGGCCTATGCCGACATCCGCCGCGCCGACAGTCCGCCCGGGATCCTGCGTCTGGCCTGCACCACCGCGCCGCCATTGGCGCGGCTCGAGATTCGCGACGCGGTGCTGGCGGCCGACGTGACCGCCCGTTGCATGCGGCTCGACGAGCACCGGACCTCGCGCCGCGGCGTCGCCAAGATCGTCGGCTGGTCGGTCGCGGCCACCGCCTCAATCGTCTGCGTCGTGCTGTTCGGCGTGCCGCTCGCGGCCGACCGTCTCGCGCCGCTGGTGCCGAAGCCGATCGAGCGGCGCATTGGGGATGCCTCCGAAGTCCAGGTCAAAGCCATTTTCGGCGGCAAGGCTTGCGCAGACCCCGCCGGCAAGGCCGCGTTCACGAAGCTCGTCAACCGCCTGCGCGATGCCGCCGGCCTCGACGACGATTCCATGACGGCCGGCGTGCTGCCGACCGCGGTGCCGAATGCGTTCGCGCTGCCCGGCGGCAAGGTCTATGTGCTGAGGGGCCTGCTCGACAAGGCGCAAACCCCCGACGAACTCGCCGGCATCCTCGCCCACGAGCTCGGCCATCTCAAGCATTACGACAACATGCGCGGCCTGATCTACAACGGCGGCACGTCGTTCCTGATCGGCCTGTTGTTCGGCGACGTCACCGGCTCGTCCGCCGTGATCTTCGCCTCGCGCAGCGTGGTCGAGGCCTCCTATTCGCGCGAAGCCGAGACCGCGGCCGACACCTTCGCGATCGAGATCATGCACAAGCTCGGCCGCTCGCCAAAACCTGCTTTTGAGCTGATGTACCGCATCACCGGCAAGGAAGGCGGCTCGACGCTCACGACGATCCTCGCCAGCCACCCGCTGACCGAGGACCGTCTCGCCCGCATGACCAGGGAAGACCGCCCGGCCTCCGGCCCGCCGCTGCTGACGGACAAGGAGTGGCAGTCGCTGAAGCTGATCTGCGGCAGCGGGAAGGTGTGAGGCGGAGTTTCAACCTTCCCCGCGGCCATCCTTCGAGACGCCCGCCTTTGGCGGGCCCTCAGGATGAGGGTGGAGTACGCTGCGGCAGTTTCCACCAACACCAATGTCACTCAGCCTCATCCTGAGGAGACCGCGAAGCGGTCGTCTCGAAGGACGAGGCGCTTGCTCCGGCCTTGCCGAGCAGTCAAGCGATCACCGCGTCCCGTAGGCGCGGTCGCCGGCATCGCCGAGGCCGGGCAGGATGTAGCCGTTCTCGTCGAGACCTTCGTCCACTGCGGCAGTCCAGACCGGCACGTCCGGATGGAATCCGCGCAGCCGTTCGAGTCCTTCCGGCGCCGCGATCAGACAGGCGAGACGGATGTCCTTGGCGCCGCGCTCCTTCAGCCGGTCGATGGCGGCCACCGCCGTGTTGGCGGTGGCGACCACCGACGTCACCACGATGGCGAGGCGCTCGCTGAGGTCGGAGGGCGATTTGAAGAAATATTCGACCGCGGCAAAGCTGTGTGGCTCGCGGTAGAGCCCGATATGGGCGACGCGCGCGGTCGGCACCAGATCCATCATGCCGTCGACGAAAGTGGTGCCGGCGCGCAGCATCGGCACGAACACCAGCTTCTTGCCGGCGATCTTGGCCGAGTGCATCGTCGCCAGCGGCGTCTCGATCACGGTGTCGGCGAGCGGCAGATCGCGTGTGACCTCGTAGCAGAGCAGCATGCCGATCTCCTTGATCAGCTCCCTGAACGACTTTGTCGAGATGGACTTGTCCCGCACCAGCGTCAGCTTGTGCTGCACCAGCGGATGATCGACGATCGTGACGCCTTCCATGGGATGCCTTTCTTCCTTCTCCCCTTGTGGGAGAAGGTGGCGCGAAGCGCCGGATGAGGGGTTCTCTCCGCGAACTTCACTGAGAGATATGCCCGCGGAGACAGACCCCTCACCCGCCTCGCTTTCGCGAGGCACCCTCTCCCACAAGGGGAGAGGGTTAGAAAACCGTGCCGTCGCTGATCACCTTGAGCGGCGGCGAGCCGTCGGGACGGCGCGAAAAGGCGATGGCGCGGCCGGCGGCCCAGCTACCGCCTTCCAGAATGCTGGCGAGCGGCAAGGTCTCGGGCGTGCGGCCGAGTTTTACGCGAACCAGCTCCGCTAGCCGATCAAGTAGCGCCACAGTCAGCGCGCGCCACTCCACGACGAGCAAGGAATCCACCGCATGCGCGCGCGCGGCGTCGGCGGCATCGCGCAGGCGCAGCACGTCGTGATCGACGAACAGGCCGCCATTGCGGTATTCGGCGAGGCCGGTCAGCCCGTCGATGTCGGTGACGGCCAATCCCGCGCGCTGCAGCGGCTCGATGAGCGAATAGCTCAGCCATTGCGACAGCTTGTGCAGCGGCACGAGGCCAGCCGTTGCGTCGTCTGCCTTGATCGCCGGATGCCGCCAGCAATCGCCGAGCGGGACGCCGGCGAGCTCGAGCCGTGACGGCCAGATCGGCCCGAGCTGGTTCAGCACCGCCGACAGGATCGCGGGCGCGGCAATGGCACCGCCATTCGCTCGCGCCGCGATGTGATCGAACAGGCCGCCCGGCCGCGGCGTATCGTGCAGGCCGAACACGTCGGGGCGCTCCGCGACGTGCCGGCCCAGACGCCGCAACAGATCGGTGCGCCCGTCGAGCCCGACCAGAGGATTGGCATCGTTGACCTGAAAGGCGGATGTGAGGGAGGCGAGGGGCAGCCTTGCCAGCACGTCCGCATTGGCCCTGAATGGCGAGCGGGCATCGTGCGAGAAGAGACCGCTCGCAAACATGTCGAGGCTCGCGATGGCAAGCCCCTCGGACCGGCCGATGCTCTCGCCCGTCGCGGCGTCGCGATATCGCCAGGCGGCGCCGGCGCCGGCATCGAGCAGCACGCTGACGATGGCGAGGTCGAACTCCGCGCGCGCCCGCGCGGCGCGATCCGGCCACGCGGCCGCATTTGCAAGGCTTGCCCAGCGGTCGACGCCGCCGATGACAAAATGCCGCCACCGCGCGTGGAAGGGCACGTCCAGCGTGGGATAGGCTTTTCGCGTCACCGCGAGCACGGCATCGGCCACGCCATCGATACGGTCGAGATCGACGGTGAAGTGATTGAGCCCGCCGGCAAGGCCGATCCCGAGCATCTCGCCCGCACGCGCGCGAACCGCTCCTGCGCTGAGCAGGGAGCGGGCCTGTTGTTCCAAAGCATCCGCCATCGCGCGATCAGTATTTTTCCAGCGAACGTCCGACCACGCCGTTCACGTCCTTCTCCGGCGCGATGTCGGTCGTGTAATAGCCCGCGGCCTTCTTGGCTGCGATCTCGACATGGGCGTCGGCCGGGATCAGCTCGAGCGGGATCGGCACGCGCTCGACGATGTCGATGCCTTGCGAGGTCAGCGCGTCGTATTTCATGTCGCTCATCGACAGGAAGCGGTCGATGCGCTTGAGGCCGAGCCAGTGGATGGTATCCGGCATCAGCTGCTGGAAACGCGCGTCCTGCACGCCGGCGACGCATTCGGTGCGCTCGAAATAGGCGGCGGCCGCGTCGCCGTCCTCCTGGCGCTTGCGCGCATTGTAGACCAGGAACTTTGTCACTTCGCCGAGCGCGCGGCCTTCCTTGCGGTTATAGACCACGAGCCCGAGCCCGCCCTCCTGCGCGCCGCGCGCGGATTCCTCGATGCCGTGGATCAGATAGGGCCGGCAGGTGCAGATGTCGGAGCCGAACACGTCGGAGCCGTTGCACTCGTCATGCACGCGGCAGGTGATCTTGGTGCGATGATCGGGCAGTTTCGTCACATCGCCGAACATGTAGACGGTGGTGCCGCCGATCGGCGGCAGGAACACCTTCATGTCCGGCCGGGTGACGAGCTCGGGGAACATGCCGGCGGTCTGCTCGAACAGCGTGCGCCGCAGCTCGGTCTCGCTGGTGCCGAAGCGTGCCGCAAGGCCGGGCAGGTACCAGACCGGATCGATCGCGATCTTCACCACGGAGACGCTGCCATTGGCATGCACGACCTCGCCGTCGGCGCGCAGCCGTTTTGCCGCGAGCGCTTCGCGGATCTCCGGCAGGTCGAGCCGCGCCCGCGTCACCGCGATGCTCGGGCGGATGTCGGCGCCCTCGGCGATCTCCTGGCGGAAGTTTTCCGCGACCAGATGCCCCCAGGGATCGAGCGCGACGATCTTGGCGGGATCGCGCCACTGATCGAACGGGCCGATGGTGGCGGCCGGAAACGTGTTGGTGAGATCGGGCCTGCGAATCGGATCGAGCGCGCCGGCGGACACCGCGAGCGCGCGGTACATCGCGTAGGAGCCGCCATGGCTGCCGATCACGTTGCGATCGCCTGCGCGTGACACCGTGCCGATGATCGGTCCGCGGGCACGTGCGTCGGCCGCGCCCCAATGGATCGGGAAGGCGGACTTGCGGCCCGGCTCCGGATGCGAGGTGAGGCGGATGTGGTCGGTACGGTTCGCGCGGCTCATGACCAAACTCCCAAAAAACCAACGGCCCGCCGCTCGGACGGGCCTGGCTCGGTCGCGCCGCCAATTGCCGGCGGTGCAATCCAACATATTGTAGCGGCCAGTCGCGACAGACAAGTTAATCGTGCGGGCGAGGCCGCGCGTTGGGCCTTCACGGCCGCGCGAAAGACGGCGGACTGCCCGTCCTTCCCTCTATATCTATGAAATGATTTGCGGTTTTTAAGACCGCTAGGCCAGCTCCCGGTCGCCTTGGGGCGTCCGGATCACGGCCCGGAATGACGCCGTTTCGGCCTTGGCAAAGCGAACGCGCGGGTCCTCGAGAACCCCGGCCAGCGCCGCGCGGATCGCGTCGGCCTCGGGATGCCGGATTTGGAACGCCAGCAGCGAGCAGCCGAGATCGGCCATCCGCGATGCCGGATGCGGCCCTTGCGGCCACTGGATCACGGTCGGGAACGCGCCGCCGAATGGCATCGAACCGTCCGGCGGCACCGAGATCAGCCATTCCAGCTGACCGCGCGTCACTGGGATCGCGGGCCTCGCGGCCTGCGGCATCCTCGCGAGCGCGGCCGCGATGTCCATTGTATTCACCACCCAGGTCAGGAGCCGCGGCGAGGTCGCGAGCACCGCCTGCGTGCGCGGATCGTCCATCGCGAACCAGCGCGGCCGCTTGGGGGCCGCTGCCGGGTCCGGCGCGATCACTTCAAGAAACGACGTCTCGCTCAGCCGCAGCAGGTGATTGTGCGTTGCCATCAACGGATGCGCGCCGCCGGCCGGCGGCGCGATGCCGAGTGCGGTCTCGACATAGGCGACGCCCTCGGCGAGGTCGTTGGCGGCGACGGTGATGTGGTCGAGATGGAGCATGACTAACGGTCCAACATGTCCTGAATCTCTTCCAGGCTGCAGCCATATCGCGCGACGAGGTCGGACCAGAAGCGGATATGCTTGAATTGGCTCAGCGGCACCCGGAAATCTGATGGGGCATTCTCCCTCTCGAAATAGTCATCCAGATTTGTCCCGTAGTAGATGGTGTCGAAGCCGAACACCGAAAGGACTGGGTTGCCCGCCTCATGAGGCTCCTCCGGCAGGTATCGATGGCTGATCAACGGGATTAGTTTGGGCGCGCGGGAGACGACATCTCGCACGATTTCCTTTCGGGCTTGTATATCGGCAGGCCGCTCGCCCCACTCGGGCCACCAGTGCGGATTGTGTTCGATCGAGCCGAGCAACCGGGCGAGAGGAAAGTCGAGTGCCCGCCTGATGGCGGCGTCGTCATTCCAGTCATGTCCTTCGACGGGGCGTCTATCTCTTAAAAGTGCGACAAGGTCCGGTGGGAAGATCAGACCAAAGCGCTCCTGCGCCCGGTCGAGTTCATCCTGGCTGTAACCGTTGGTCCAATTAACCGCCATCGATTGTCCACACATTCCCTGTGAAGAGATCGCCTATCTTGCACAAATCGGCCGTGTCCACACCCTCCGAACAGGTGACTGGATAAAACCGTCGTCTTCCGACATATCGAGGGGATCGGCTCTGCCCCGGAGACCTTTATGCCCACCGCCAGCTACATCGATCCCCGCAACGGCAAGCTTTATCCGCTCGAGCAGCCGCGCTGGTGCTCGGACGAACGCACGCCGCTCCTCGTCACGCCGGGCGCCGGCATCGCGCGCGACGACATCGAGCCCCGGACGCGCTCGTTGTGGCGTTACCGCGCCGCGCTGCCGGTCGAGATCGCGAATCCGATCACGCTCGGCGAAGGCTGCACGCCGCTGGTCGCGCAGGCCTGGGGTGATCTGCGCCCGCTGTTCAAGCTCGAATGGTTCAACCCCACCGGCAGCTTCAAGGACCGCGGCTCCGCGGTGATGCTGTCCTTCCTGCGCCAGATCGGCGTCGATGCCATCCTGGAGGACTCCTCGGGCAATGGCGGCTCCTCCATGGCGGGGCTAGGGGCGGCCGGGGGCATGCGCGTGAAGATTCTCGCGCCGGCCTCGACGTCGCCGGCCAAGATCGCGCAGGTGCGCGCCTATGGCGCCACGGTACAACTCGTCGAGGGCCCGCGCGAGGAGTCGGAAGCCGAAGCGATCCGCCAGTCGAGCCAGACCTTCTATGCCAGCCACAATTGGCAGCCGTTCTTCCTGGAGGGCACCAAGTCGCTCGCCTATGAGATCTGGGAGGATCTCGGCTTCCGCGCGCCGGACAACGTCATCATGCCGGTCGGCGCCGGCTCGAGCCTGCTCGGCTGCGCCTTCGGCTTCCGCGAGCTCATGAGAGCCGGCCAGATCACAAAACTGCCGCGCCTGTTCGCGGCGCAGCCGCTGAACTGCTCGCCGATCGATGCGAGCTTCAAGGCGGGCGTCGACACGCCCGTCGTGCGCGAGGTGAGCAAGACCATCGCCGAGGGCACCGCGATCAAGCACCCGCTGCGCCTGCGCGAGATCATCGGCGCCTTGCGCGAAAGCGGCGGCGGCACCATCGCGTTGACCGAGGACGAGATCGTCGCCGCGCTGCGCCGCCTTGCGCGGCAAGGCCTGTTCGCCGAGCCGACCTGCGCCAGCGCCGCCGCGGCGCTGGACAAGCTTTCTGCAGCGGGAGCGATCACGGCCAGCGAGACGACGGTTGTTGTGCTGACCGGCACGGGACTGAAGGCTGCGACGACTGTGGCGGATCTCGTGCAGTAGCGCGGGTTGGCTGTGCGGACTGTGCGCGGCGCAGACCGCACGGCGTAACCCACACGTCTATTGCCGTAACAAATAAGGACGTTGGTGACGCTAAGGCTAATCCACACTCACGGTCGCTGACCGTCACCCTGAGGCGGCCGCTTCTTCAGCGGCCCTCGAAGGGCGACGGCCCAACTGCTGCAGCGAGGCCGCTCATCCTTCGAGGCTCCCGGCGCGATGCTTCTGCATCGCGCCACTCGCGCCTCAGGATGACGGATGACTTCACTCCTTCAGATCATTCACCTGCTTCACCCACGTTCGCACGTCGGCGAGCACGGTGGGCAGCAGCGCCTTGACCTCGGCCACGGTCATTCCCGCCTTGATGCGGGGATCGTACAAGAGATTGAGGATGTACTGGTCGTAGACGTCGAAATAGCCCATCGAGACGTTGTCGTTGAACATGGTCCAGGGCACGCTCGCGGTGTCGTTGATGGGCCCGAGCGATTGCAGCAGTTCCTCGTAGGCGCAGTCGAGGAAGGTGAAATCGCCGTTGTCGACGGTGAGGATGACGTCGGAGTGCTCGATCTCGAAATTGTCGTTCTTGCGGAAGCCGGACAGGCATTGCGGGTCGAGCGAAGAGCGGATCTCGCGCGCCTTTTCCACGCCGTAGAAGCTGGTGAGGGTGCGGAACAGATCGCGGTCGCGCACCAGCTTCACGCGCACATTCGCCGCTTCGGAGGTCGCGATCATGTCGATGTCGAGATGCTGCACGCGCCTGCCGATGTCGGCCACGACCTTGGCCAGCTGCGCCTTGCGGTCGGCGCGGTCGCTCTCGGCGTAGACGCGCACCGGTCCGTCGAATTTGCGGATGCGGTCGACCCGGCCGGCGAGATGATATTCGGCGCCGAACGCCGTCTTCAGAAAGCCGTCGACGATCTCGCCGTCGGTGAAGGTCTTCTTCTCGGCGCGCTGGCGCGAGGAGATCGCGGGCAGTTCGCCCGCCACCGCCGTGGCCGCGGGGGCAGGCGCGCATGCGAGCGCGGCGAACGCCAGCAGCGCGATGCGTAGGGCAGCCGAGGACGGATTCAATGCGCTCATCGTCGCACGACGCTGCCGTATTCGCGTCGGGCGCACAAGACCGCAGATTTACGCGGCCTGCGGGTTCCCGGTGGTGTGTGTCGCAAATGAGTTACAGATGCCGTAGTGCTGTAGGGTGGGCAAAGGCGCGCAAGCGCCGTGCCCACCATCTCTAAGTCGTGGGCACGCCTGAGGATCACGCGTTCGCGCGATCCTCCGGCTTTGCCCACCCTACGGCAGCTGTAATAGTTCGCCTGGTCAGTTGTTCAGCACCACCACCGTGGTGCCGACCCCGACGCGGCTATAGAGATCGCTGACGTCGTCGTTGGTCATGCGGAAGCAGCCCGAGGAGACCGCCTGGCCGATCGTCTCCGGCTCGTTAGAGCCGTGGATGCGGTACAGCGTCGAGCCCAGATACATCGCGCGCGCGCCGAGCGGATTGTCGATGCCGCCCTTCATGTGCCGCGGCAAATCGGGCCGGCGGGCCAGCATCTGCGAGGGCGGCGTCCAGTCCGGCCATTCCTTCTTGGCGGTGATCCTGTGCACCCCGCCCCAGCGGAAGCCGTCGCGGCCGACGCCGATGCCGTAGCGCAGCGCCTGGCCGTTCTGGAGCACCAGATATAGCCGCCGCTCGCTGGTGTTCACCACGATCGTGCCGGGGGCGTAATTGCCGTTGTACATGACGGTGGTGCGGGGGATCGGATTGGCGCCGGAACGGAAGAAGTTCGGGCCGCCGCCCATGATGTCGCGCGAGTCGAACTCTTCGGCGAGCGCGCCGCCCGCAGTGGCCGACAGCAGTGCGACGGCGGCAATCGGCGCGGCAAAAAACCGGATCATTGTCTCCCCCAGAAAAAATCGATTCAACAAAGGCCACAGGCCATATTTGCGGGCTTTCCGCAAGCCACGGCCCCGTGAGGGCCTCGTCCCGGACCGGCGTTATCAAATCGGCAACCATGCCGGCTTGCCCCAGGCCGGCGCGTCGCCGCGCGGGGCAGGGCCGCGATGGCGGCTCTTGCTTTGACGGGAAGCGCGAACAATGATTGACCGAACGAATATCTGGACATGCTGCGGGAGCTTGGGATGAACGGTGCGGAAAGCCTGGTACGGACGATGGTCAAGGGTGGGGTGGATGTCTGCTTCACCAACCCAGGCACCTCCGAGATGCATTTTGTCGCAGCCCTTGATCGTGTGCCGGGCATGCGCTGCGTGCTCGGCCTGTTCGAGGGCGTGGTGACGGGCGCCGCCGACGGCTATTACCGCATGAAGGGCACGCCGGCCTCGACCCTGCTGCATCTCGGCCCGGGTCTCGCCAACGGCCTTGCCAACCTTCACAACGCCAAGAAGGCCAATTCCGGCATCGTCAACATCGTCGGCCAGCACGCCGTCTACCACATCGGCTACAACGCGCCGCTGACCTCCGACATCGAGGGCCTGGCCCGGCCGATGTCGTCCTGGGTCCGCACCTCGCCGGATTCGAAGTCGGTTGCCGCCGACGGCGCCGCGGCGATCGCCGCCGCCAGGAGCGCGCCGGGGCAGATCGCCACCCTCATTCTGCCGGCCGACACCGCCTGGAACGAGGCCGACGGCATCGCCGAGGTGCCGGCCGAGCAGCAGCGCGCCAGCTACTCGCCGCAGGCGGTCGAGCAGGCCGCAAAGATCCTGCACGGTGACGGCGAGGGCACGCTGCTCTTGATGACCGGCAGCGCCCTGAGCGAGCAGGGCCTCGCGCTGGCCGAGCGCATCGCCAGCAAGACCGGCTGCACCGTGATGGGCCCGACCTTCCGCCCCAAGATGGCGCGCGGCCGTGGCCGCTTCTCGATCGACCGCATCCACTATGTCATCGACCAGGCGCTGCCGATGCTGGCGAAATTCCGTCACATCGTGCTGGTCGAGTCCGACGATCCCGTCGCGTTCTTCGCCTATCCGAACAAGCCGAGCGTGCTCAGGCCCGAAGGCTGCGACGTGCATCGCATGACCTCATGGGGAGAGAATTCGGTCGCAGCCCTCGAAGCGCTCGCCGGCGCCGTGAAGGCCAGCGCCAGGGACGTCAAGCCGCAGGCCCTGGCCGAACTGGTCATGCCGACCGGCGCGCTGACCTTCGCCTCGATCGCGCAGGCGATCGCATGTGCGATCCCCGAGAACGCGATCATGGTCGATGAGTCCCTGACGACCGGCCGCGGCTTCTTCCCACCGACCGCGGCGGCGGCTCCCCATGACTGGCTGCAGAACATGGGCGGCTCGATCGGCTTCTCCACGCCGCTGTCGATCGGCGCTGCGATCGCCTGCCCGGACCGCAAGGTCATCACCATGGTCGGCGACGGCAGCGCGATGTACACGATCCAGTCGCTGTGGACGCAGGCGCGAGAAAATCTCAACATCGTCACCATCGTGTTCGCCAACCGCATCTATCAGATCCTGCGCGGCGAGTTCGACAATGTCGGCGCCGGCGAACCCGGCCAGCGCGCCAACGACATGCTCCGGCTCGACCGTCCGACGCTCGACTTCGTGGCGCTGGCCAAGGGCATGGGCGTGCCGGGCCGCGCGGTCACCAATGCCGACGAGTTCAACAAGGCGCTGGCCGAGGCCGTCGCCGAGCCCGGCCCGCGGCTGATCGAAGTCCAGATGTAGGGCGAAGCATCCAGAGCGCCGAGGGCCCGGAGGCATGATGCAGACCGAGCTGAACAAGGTAATCGCGGCGCTCCGGGACTTCTACGCCCACGAAGGCTTCCTGTTCGAGAAGGACGTCGGCGAGCGCGCGGTCACGCACCGCTTCGCCGTGCATCTGGAGAAGCAGTTCTCCGGCTGGTCGGTCGACTGCAATTACGACCGGCTCGGCGAACGCACGCTGCATCTGCCGCACGGCACCGTCATCTCGACCGACGACCATCTGGGAAAGTCGATCTACCCCGACGTCGTCGTGCATCAGCGCGAGATCCCGAACAATCTGCTCGCTGTGGAGATCCGCAAGGCGAGCAATCACACGCCGCTGGAGCACGATCAGCACAAGCTGCGGGCGCTGACCGACGTCAACGTCTGGTTTCCCTACTGGATCGGCGTGCTGCTGGTGCTTGACAAGGGCGAGGTGACGATGTCCGAGGTCTATGTCAGCGGCTTCGTCGACGACCCGCTGTCGCGCTGGTTCGCGGCGCGACAGCAGGAGATCGGCCTCGGGGGGGCGCAATAGGGCGTGTGCGTGCAAACGTCGGATTCGATGACAAAGCCGCGGTCGCTTGCCTGGCCCGCCAGCGCCGACGCCGGGTTAATTCCGGAAGCGGTGGAACGTTGATGCTCGGGGAATGTTGAACCCATGGAGACCGAATCTTCGCGAGCAGCGGGACAGTCACCATCGCGGCCGGAGCGGCGTAATGCCCGCCCGGTCGCGATCGTTTCATCCCTTCATCGCGAGAAGACGAGATGCTCAGACACAAGCCGACCTATTTCCGCAATTCGTTGGATTTGAGAGATAAAGTGCAGGTCAAGGTCCTGCGCAAGCGGCTCAAGCTGTCGGATCAGCAATTCGCCAGCGTCGTTCGCAAGTCTGGCAGCTCGATCGCCGCCATCACCAAGGAGGCCTCCGCCTTGAAGGAAGTCTGTGCCTCGAAGTAGCGAGCCGCCGGGGATGTTGCCGGCGTGCGTCTTCCGCGCGGGCGGTTCGCGCCGGTGCAGTTGGAGTCGGGCCCAAGCATGAAGATACGTGTCGGCTTCGAGATGATTTACGACTTCCCGCAAGCGACGCCGTTGATTGCGGTGGTCGGAACGCATTTCACCCGGGCATCCGACGTCATTGTGCCGGACCACCTCACGACCGAGCCCTCCGTGCCGGTCTCGGCCTACCGCGACGGCTTCGGAAACTGGTGCAGTCGGTTGGTTGCGCCGGCCGGCCGCATGCGCCTTTCCGCCAACGGCATCTTGCGCGATAGCGGTTTGCCTGACGTGATCGCCCCTTCAGCTTCGCAACACCCGGTGGAGGATCTTCCACCCGATACGATCGTCTATCTGCTCGGCAGCCGCTACTGCGAGACCGATCGACTTTCGGACATCGCGTGGAAGCTGTTCGAGAAGGCGGCGCCGGGGTGGCTGCGGGTCCAGGCGATCTGCGATTTCGTGCATCATCACATCGCGTTCGGCTACGAGCACGCGCGAGCCACCAAGACGGCATGGGAAGCATTCAACGAGGGCAAAGGCGTTTGCCGCGACTATGCTCATCTTGCCATCGCATTCTGCCGTTGCATGAACATTCCTGCGCGCTATTGCACGGGATATCTCGGCGACATCGGCATCCCTCCGCCTCACGCTCCCGGGGACTTTGCAGGCTGGTTCGAAGTCTATCTTGACAGTCGCTGGTACACCTTCGATGCGCGCAACAACACGCCGCGAATTGGCCGCGTCCTGATCGCGCAGGGCCGCGATGCGGCGGATGTTCCGATCACCCACACGTTCGGACCCAACACGCTGGTCAGCTTCAAGGTGTGGACCGATGAACTCGTGTAGCGCGCTTGCCCCGGCGGTTAAGCGCCGATCGGTCCGAGATTGATCTCGCCAATTGGCGAGAACACTGTTACACCGCAGGCATCACCGCGCGCTTCGTGGCTGTTATCGGTGACTGAGAGCTTCGCGCTCCCGCCTTAGCCCAAGCCAAGGCGGTCAAATGTCGGATCCCGCGAAATTCGAAATTCGTGAATGGCTCGTGCCACCGATATTGGTGCCGGTCTTCATCGTTCTGATGATCGCGGTTGCGGCCGTTCTGTAGGGGCAAGTTCATTCGGCGTGCGAACTGCAGCCCGGGGCGGGGCCAGTTCAAGCGAAACGGGAGCCCAAAATGGCAAACACGGCAATCATCAGGGACGCTTATGGAGTTCCGGCGATCTTCGTCGGCTCCAAAACAGGCCGCGACGATGCACCTTTCGTCTTCGTGAAAGTCGGAGATGAGGAGCGCCGGATGCGCTGGTCTGAATGGGATTCTCTTCCAGCCTGGACCGGCGAGAAGCCGGCCTGGGCCAGCAAAAGCAGGTAGCGATGGGACACTCGGCATGAAGACAGTGCGAGCCGCCGCATGGACGATTGCGCTCTTGCTTGCATCGGCACTGGGCGCGTCAGCGCCAGCCGCATCCGCCGCGGAACCGAACTGCCGGGCGATCGAGAGCACCAGTGCACGCCTCTCCTGTTACGACGCGGCGTTTCCACCCAAACCCGGGAAACCTGCCGAAACCGGCCACGGCCCGTCGTCAGGATACAAGGACCCCTTCCTCGCGGAAGAAGCCCGAACCGCCGCAAAGCTGAAGAATATCTGCCGCGGTTGCTGAGTTTCGCCGACAGCGCCGTCGAGCCGAACATGTCTGCTTCATAGCTCGATGAGATGACCCAGGAAGAAGCCGGAGGTCGTCGGCTGCTCCGCCAGCGAACGCTGCTCAGGATGGATTCGACATGGGGTGATGATGGCGCACGAACATCGGGGGATTGAATACATGGTGGTCCAGACCATCAATCCGCCGGGCTGGAAATGGTCGTTTGAACGACATGGCCGCTCCCCCAGAACGGGAATCGCCGTCAATCGAGCCGAGGCAGTCGCCGCTGTTCGGCGTGCGATCGATATCTTGCTCAGGGAGCAGCAGCACCAATAGACGCGCTCAAGGGAGGCTGGCTCACAGCGCGCGCCGCATGACCGAGAGGCGCGCGGCTCGCGCTCGGCCATTTCTCAAAATGGTTCCTGCCGGGAACCGAAACAAAGCGCTGGCTATCCGCCGGACAAAGGCGCACTGTCGCATCACCACCGAGCGGCTCTTAGCAACTATCGGTGGTGTGGACGCAGGTCGCGCTCCCGCTCAACCCCGCAGCGGAGCATCAAGCATGGCGCGACGGCCGTCAGGACACTCGTCCACCCTCGAATTTCGCCTCGCGCAAGAGGCCATCAATCTCCGCACGCAGGCCAAGGAAATGCCTCTTCGCGTCCGACGCAACGAGCTTCTGCGCAAGGCGCGGCAGATCGATGTCGCCGGAGAAGTCAACAAATGGCTGACTTCGCCGGGACTTCAGGCACCGTCCTGAATTGGCTCTTGCCCGATGCGGTGAACCTTCGCTCTCCACGTGGAGACAGACTTATATCGGGATTTTACAATCTCCCTCCCGGGGCTGGTCAACCGCCGCCTGCGCTTCATTTAAGCGGGCGGCGTTTTTGTTTGCCAAGGCCTGAATGCCCGAATTCGTGAGCAACCTTCCGACGTTCTTCCGGTTGGCTCCGATCACCGGCCATCACCCAGCTGCTGGCATCCGGTGGCCGAGAGAGACGCACGCTCCCGCCTACGCTACGGTCTGTGAGCGCTTTGCGACGCCAATCTATTACTTCGATCTGCGTGACGAGGACGAGCCGTTTCCCGACGAAGAGGGCCTGGAGTTTTCCAGGCGCGGCGGATCATCTGCACGTGAAAAGTGTGGCGGCGCGCGCGTGATGCGCGCACGCCGCAACGTCGTCAGTAATAGCGCTGCTGCGAATACGCGTAGCGCGGGTTGATGCCGCAATAGGCCGAGGTGCCGGAGGCGGTGGCCTGGCACTGCTGATAGCTCGCGAACTGGCAGTTGCCGGGATAGCCCCACATGCGGCCCTGCAGGCAGTATCTGTCGTTTGCGGGGTGGGCCTGGGCCGTCGGGGCCATGGCGGCCATCAGGGCCGCGAACGAGGCAAGCGAGAGGATGGTGCGACGCATTTCAGTCTCCATTGGGTTGCGGGAGCGGTTGAAAGAGGGAACACGCAGCTCGATCTGCAGGTTCCGGGATCTGCCCGACACTTTGTCGTACTTGTCTTGGTGTCCGCAGTGGGCATTGCGTTCGACGTGCGTTTATGATGCGCCAAGCCGCAGCGAGCAATGTGATCTCCGCCACAGTTCGCCACGGGCTTTCCGGCCTATCGTCACCGGACTTGCCCGCGTTGCTCCCGTACGGCTCACGCTTTCCTGATTCGGGTCGGCTCATTTTTGGAGGTTCTGATGCAAAGGTCATATTTGCTGGCTGCGACAGCAGCGCTGGCGCTCCTCGCGCAAACGTCGCTCGCACCGGCGCAGAGCGCACCGGCCGCCGGTGCGACCACGGCGCCTGCGGCGACAACCGCCGCGCCGGCAACGACGGCGGCACCGGCTGCGACCACCGACGGCTCCGGCCAGTCATCCGACTCCAAGAAGAGCGCGTCGAAGAAGCCGGCGAAGAAGAAGATGACGCGGCAGCAGGAGATCGATCATTCCGTCGACACCGGCACCGTGCCGGCGCGCTACCGCAGCTCGGTGCCCAAGCAGTACCAGCAGTATATTCCGTTCGAGAAGCAGTAGCGGACCCGCACCGCGGCGCGGAGTGATCGGCTTCGCGCCGCTGGTGCCTTCGACCAACGGCCCGTCGACGAACGAGGCGAGCCGAACAGCCTGTGACGAGCCGCCTCCGCCGGGCGGCTTCACATCCCTGGTGGCGGTCTGCGAGCGCAATGCTAGAGTAGGCCGAATCCCGGGGGGAATGATGAGTGACGACGTGAAGGATGCTGGCCTCGTGGCCATGATCAGCAGCATCCTCGGAGGCAGCAAGCGTACAGACCCTGTTGCACCGCCGCCGCTCACCGAAGGGCCGCCGACCGTCCCGTCGAACGGAGCGGAAGCGGCGTCCGCCACCGAACCGACCCCGATCAAACAGGAGAAGCCTCCTGAAGCTGCCCCGGCGACCGTGGAGCCGGCCGAGCAGCCCGCAAGGATCGTCACGACGCGGGATGGCAAGCAGCTGCTGCCGGCCGAGGCGATCGCCGATCTGGTGCTGGGCGAGCTGCGCAAGCTGGAGGATTTTCCGGCCACCGGCGTCTCGGTCACGGTCTATGGCTACCGGCATTGGAACGCCATGCTCACCTTCGCGCCGTTCTCGACCAGCTTCCAGAACGCGACGCGGTTCCGCCAGACCATGCCGGATATCGTCTTCAAGCTCCGTCGTTTCGTCGAACTTGAGATATAGTCCGGGACAATCCGCGACGCGTGGCGTCGCCACCCCGAAGAGTTCGACAGGATTTTCGAATTGAGCGTCGCCTTTACCAAGGAAGAAAGCGCCGAAACCGCGTCCGAGACGCTGTTGCCGGATCGCCCGATCTCGCCGCATCCCAACCTCGTGACGGAGGCCGGCCTGCAGGCGTTGCAAACGCAGCTTCGGCAGGCGCGCGAAGCCTATGAAGCCGCGCAGACCATCGAGGACGTCAACGAGAAGCGCCGGCAATCGGCGGTGCCGCTGCGCGATGCCCGCTATCTGACGGAGCGCCTGCGCACCGCGCAGGTGGTTCCCGATCCAGTCGGGAGCGACGTCGTCGCCTTCGGCAGCACCGTGACCTTCAGCCGCGCCGACGGCCGCGTGCAGACCTATCGCATCGTCGGCGAGGACGAAGCCGACCCGAAGGCGGGGACGATCTCGTTCGTCGCGCCGGTGGCGCGGTCGCTGATGGGGAAGGCGGTGGGCGACGTCGTCGGCGCGGGCGCGCAGGAGATCGAGATCCTGTCGATCGGGTAGGGGCCGGCGCGGCAAGGATTGCGTGGCAAAGGGCGCTATCGACAGGAGCAGTGTCATTCGCCTAATGCATGATCCGCAACTGCGCGAGGCCGTCGTCTCCGCCAAGCAAAGCCTGATGGTCGGATGAGACGGTTTCTATCTGGAGCGTTGCCGTTCTACGCGCTGGCTGGACTGGCCATGTGCATGTACCTCGTCCTGTACAGGACGAGCCTTTTCGACCTGAACGCCATCGTCCATGGCGCGACCGGGTCGGCATGGTTTCCGGCTTTCATGTTCGTCTGCGTGCTGCTGGAAGCGGTATTCCCGTATTTTGGCTATTTTCCCGGCACGGCCCTGATCCTGATGTCGGTGGCGCTCAGTCCGAAGGCCGTGGATGGCTCCGTCTTCGTCGCGGCGTGGCTCGCCATCATCGTGGGTGCCGTCCTCAGCTACGGACAGGCGCGTTTCTTTCGGCCGTTCCTGCAGCGCGTCGCCTCGAAGGCGGCTCTGCGCCGCTGCGAATCCCTGTTCGATGCCTATGGCGCTTACGCGCGCATTGCACTGTTCGTTCATCCCAACGCCAGCGCGATGTACTTCACCGCGCTCGGATTGCTCGGCCGCAATCTGACGCGAGAGCTCGCCTATCTCTGCGCGGGGGCCGCGGCCGCCGTCGGCATATTGTTCGTCATCGTGACCAGGCTGGTGTCGTCCGTCGGCCCCACCGATGACGGGGAATTGCAGCTGTTGCTCGCAGCAGCGCTGGTGGCGATCGGCACCCTCGCTGGTCTCTACACGGTGTGGCGGACCGGGCGGGCGGTGTGACGCGGCGCCCTCTCCACCGTCATTGCGAGGAGCTCGTGCGACGAAGCAATCCAGGCTGCCACCTTGGACAGATTCCGGATTGCTTCGCGGAGCCTGTCATCGGGCCGCGCTTCGCGCGGACCCGTTGGCTCGCAATGACGAAGGATCATCGCCCTACGCCTCCGGCAGCTCGACGCCCGTCAGCTTGCTCAATCTGTCGATGAGCTCGTCCTGAAATTCCGGATCGGTCGCCTGCTTGGCCGGCTGCTGCTGCGCGAGATGATGCCAGTAGCGACCCGACACCAAGGCGGCGGGATCCTCGCTCGCCGCGAGCCAGCTCTGTGTCCGTGCCCCCGTCGCGATATCGACCGGCGCACCCGCGCCGCCCATCTTCGTGCGCACCCAGCCGGGATCGACGGCGTTGCAGAGAACCTTGGGCCAGCGCCGCGCCAGCGCGAAGGCCAGCGCGACCACGTGCAGCTTGCTCTCGGCGTAGGCCGTGCCTGCATCCCAGGGACGCCTGGTCCAGTCGAGGTCGTCGAGCGAGCCTTCTCCGCCCCGGTGCAAGCCGCTGCTGAGATACACCAGCCGGCCGGGCCGTTCGATCAGCGCCGTCAGCATGTACGGCGCAAGCGTGTTGATGGCCAAGGTCTCGGCATGGCCTTCCGCCGTCGCGCCGCGGCCGGGCCGGGTGTAGACGCCGGCGTTGTGGATGATCGCGTCCATGTGCCCGATCGCGTTGACCTGATCGGCAATCGCCCTGGTCTCGGCCGCGCTGCTGAGATCGCCGACCACGATCCCCTGGGCTCGCGTGCTCAGCTCGCCGAGCGCGCGGCCGCGATCGGCCGACCGCGCGTGCAAAACCACGCGGTGTCCCTGGTCGAGCAGCGATTGCGCCGCCGCCCGGCCGAGGCCGTCGGTGCTGCCGGTGATGAAGATGGTCGCCATGCGGTTCTCCTCGGATATTTCAGCGCGCACTCTACGATGCCCGCCGCGGCAAGGTCGCCCCAAGGTGTTGCATGCGGATCACATACAACCAGCCAAAAAACGATAAGCTCACGCCCAATTGCATGACGCATAAGATTCGTGGGGGACGCTGATGAAGAAGTTCCTGCTTTCCATCGCAGCATTTGGAATGGCCTGCACCGGCGCCAACGCCGCCGATCTTGCGGCGCGTCCCTATACCAAGGCGCCGCCGATGATCGCCGCCGTCTACGATTGGAGCGGCTTCTACATCGGCGTCAACGGCGGCGGCGGATCGAGCCGCAAGTGCTGGGATCTGATTTCTCCCGGGCTCGGCGTCATCGTTCCCGAAGGGTGCCACGATGCTACGGGCGGCACGGCCGGCGGGCAGATCGGGTTTCGGTGGCAGTCCGTCAACTGGGTGTTCGGCATCGAAGGCCAGGGCAACTGGGCCGACTTCACGGGCGATAACGTGAGCACGGCGCTCTTCCCGCCCACCGGTCTTCGCAATCGGTCCCAGATCGAAGCGTTCGGCCTGATCACCGGGCAGATCGGCTATGCCTGGAACAACGTCCTTCTCTACGTGAAGGGCGGCGGCGCGGCAGTGGCCGACAAATACCGCACCAACGACGTCGTCACCGGCCTGGCATTCGATCGGGCCAGCGAAACGCGTTGGGGCGGCGTCATCGGCGGCGGCCTTGAATTCGGCTTGGCACCGAACTGGACGCTGGGCGTGGAGTACGACCACATCTTCCTCGGCCATCGCGATGTCACCTTCACCGGGACGGGCGCTTTTGGCGGCGTGGCTGCCGGCGCCTTTACGCGCAGGGAGCGGATCGGCCAGGATGTCGACATCGGCCTCGTGCGATTGAACTATCGCTGGGGTGGCCCCATCATCGCGAAATACTAGGGCAGGTGCCGCTGTCCTGCTGAGTTTCCAGCCGCCGGCTGTCCCTGCGGAGATGCCGTCCGAGCCGCCGTTGGCTACGGACGCCAGCTACCCGATCCGCGCGCGATGTCGGCTTCAGCTTTCCCAGGCGGGGGTCACATTCTGCCGTCTGAAGGCGATGAATTCCAGAACAGTCCCGTCCGGATCCTCGAAGCAGAGGAATTCGCAGTCGATGCCGTGCGATTTGACGCCCTTTGCCGTCTCATAACGCGAGATGGGACCCACGAAGGGGACGTTGTTGGCCTTCAGCAGGGTTTCGACTTGAACCAGGTCGTCGACTTCGAAACACAGCCGTCCGATGCCGACATTGTGCAGCGTCGGATACGCTTCTCCCGCCGTCGGCGGATCGATGAATTCGATCATATCGAGGAATGGGCGTGGCGCGCCCCCGGGGATGCGGAGGAAGACCGCACGAAACCTTCTGCCGTCCGGGAGACCCAGACCCTGCCAGACCCCGGCGCCCCGTTCGAACGTGTTGTCGTCGAACGTCTCGAAGCCCAGCATTTCATAGAAGGGGATACTTTGCTCCAGACTGCGAACGCAGATGTTCGCGTGGACCCACTGACGAATGACGATCTTGCTCATCCTATGCCTCGGCGCTGAATTGACATGCGGTTCCCGAAAGCGAAGGGCCTGAGCGGCCCTTTGCGATCTGTGTGAATTGCACTTCGTGCAGGCTCAGGTCTGCCAGAACGACTTTGAAACCTTGCGGCGAGCAGCGCGCGTTTCCGGCTTGGCAAAATCTTCCATGCCGTCGGTCGCGAAACGCCCGGGCTTGCTGTCGAACGGCTGGATCGGCACCTCGAAGGCCATCGCAGCGTGCGTCGGCAGATCCGCGCTCTTGTTGAGGACGAACTTCGAGCGCCGCAGCGTCACGGGATTCTTCGCGGCGATGACGGCGATCAGGGCATCGACCTCCTTGGTGAGATCAGCCGGCTTGCAGATGCGATTGATGAGGTCGTAGCGCTCCGCGGTCGCGGCATCGAAAAGCTGACCGATCAGATTCCACTCCTTCGTCTTGCGACGGCCCGCGAATTTCTGAAGCCGGGTGACGCCACCCCAACCGGGCGTGATATCCCAGTCGATCTCCGGCATGCCCCAACGGCTGCGGTCGGTCGCGACGACGAAGTCGCAGGTCAGCGTCAGCTCGAGGCCGCCGCCCGTGCACACGCCGTCGACGGCCGCGATCGTGATGCAAGTGAGATCCTCGATCATCTGTGCCGTCTCCTGATACTGGCGGCACTGCCAGTACGGGTCCTCGTCGTTCCAGGCGAGAAAGTCCTTGATGTCGTCGCCGGCGCAGAACGTATCGCCATTTCCGCGGAAGACGAGGATGCGGCATTGCCGATCCTTCTTGACCTTGCGCACGGCGTCCGCGAGTTCGTCGGACATGTCGCGGTCGAGTGCGTTGTGGGCCTGTGGGCGATTGAACGTGATGCGCGAGATCGTGTCTTCACGTTCGAAGATGATGTGCTTGTAGGACAAAGCGCGTTCCTTCCTTGTGGTTGCGTAGCGATACTAACAAAACATAGTCAGTCCAGCTATGCAACCATTATCGTGGGAAACTCTTCCGTGCTTGGCGAGCGGTCCGCAGCTGTCTCATCGAACGCGGGTGAGCGTCAGGTGCCGGGAGGCGCCAGTCCCAATTCCTGCGCAGAGGCGGATGCGAGCACAAACTTCTGCACCTTGCCGCTTGCAGTCAGCGGAAACGACTGCACGAACCTCACGTAGCGCGGCACCTTGTAATGCGCGATGTTGCTCTTGCAGTATGCGCGCAAGGCCTCGACGCTCATTTCCGCGCCCGCTTTCAAAATGACGCATGCGCAAAGCTCCTCGCCGTACTTCGGATCGGGAACGCCGACCACCTGAACGCCGCTGATGGAGGGGTGTCCCGCAAGGAAGTCTTCGATCTCACCGCAAGAGATATTTTCGCCGCCGCGGATCACCATCTCTTTCAGGCGTCCGACGATCCGTCCGTAGCCGTGCTCGTCGAACGATCCGATGTCGCCGGTTCGCAACCATCCGCCTTCGTCGATCGTCCGCGCCGTCGCCTCGGGATCTTCCCAATAGCCCAGCATCGTTCCATAGCCACGCACGTGAATCTCGCCGGGCTCGCCGATCGCAACGACCGCTCCCGCAGGATCCACGATTTTCGCCTCCATGTGCGGGACGACCCGGCCGACCGAAGTTACGCGCCTCGTCGGAGTGTCGGCCGGCGACGTCACCATGATCGCCGAACTGGTCTCGGTCATGCCGTAGCCGTTCACCACACCGCTCATGTTCATCTCTGCCATGATCCGGCGGAGCAGCTCCATGGGCACGACGGAGCCCGCGATGATGCCGCCGCGTAGCGAGGACAGGTCGCGCGGCCGGGTCTCGAGGCTCGCAAGCTCCGCGATGAACATGGTCGGTACGCCGTAGAGATACGTGCAGTTCTCTTCCTCGACGGCCTGCAGCACGTCGTCCGCCAGAAAAGCCTCGTTCGGGTAAACGATGGTCGCGCCACGGAGCATCGAGAGCAGGTTTCCCGTCAGCATGCCGAAGATATGAAAGAGCGGAAGCGGCATGCAGATCGTGTCGTGGCTGCGCACCTGACAGATCTCGCCGGTGAACCAGGCGCTGTTGAGCAGGCCGCGGTGGCTGAGTGTCGCGGCCTTGGGTGCGCCCGTGGTGCCGCTGGTGAACTGGATGTTGATCGGGTCGGACGCTCTCAGCTCCGTCGGCCATGCGTCGAAGCCCTCCGTCAAGGCCGAACGCCCCGTCTCCTCGACGTCTGAAAATCTGTGAACGCCTTCGAATTCGTCGCTGGACGTGCAGATCAGCGATTTGAGTCCGGGCAGCGCGCTTGATCGCAGCTCGCGCGATGCTGGACCCGCCAGCTCCGGCACGAGGCTCCGGAGGATCTCCACGTAACGATTGTCCTTGAAGGTGTGTGCGCAAACCAGGGCTTTGCAGCCAACCTTGGCGAGCGCATAGCCGATTTCATTGGCGCGATAGGCGGGATTGAGGTTCACCAGGATCAGGCCGATCTTTGCCGCAGCGTATTGCGTCAGCGTCCATTCGACGCAATTCGGCGCCCAGATGCCGATGCGCTCGCCCGGCCTGAGACCAAGCTTCCAAAAGCCGGCTGCGACGCTGTCGACCCGCCGCCCGAGCTGCTCGTACGTCAACCTGATCCCTTGATGTCGCACCACCAGGGCCAACGCATTGGGGAATCGCGCGATTGTCTCGTCTAGGGCACTGCTGATCGTGCTCTCGATGAGCTTGGTCGACCTGTCGCCGCGGAACCAGCTGCCGTTGGGGTTTCGTACGTCGGTCAAGACATCGCTCCATGGCCAGGGCGAGGATGGCGGTTGCATACCGCTACTTATCATGTAGAGTATCGTTGTGCAACCGACTGCCATCAAGGCCGTCGCACCCGGGAGGATCAGAATGCGGATCAGGTCGATCAGTTTACTCGTGCTCGGACTTCTCGCGCCGTTGGGCCTCGCATCCGGCGCCTCGGCTCAAGGGACCTACGATCCCGGCGCGAGCGATACCGAGATCAAGGTCGGAAACATCCTGGCGTATAGCGGGCCGGTCTCCAGCCTCGGCGTGATCGGCCGCGTCGAAGCCGCGTATTTCAAGAAGATCAACGACGAAGGCGGCATCAACGGACGGAAGATCAACTTCATCTCCTATGACGACGCCTACAGCCCGCCCAAAACCGTCGAGCAGGCGCGGCGGCTGGTCGAGAGCGACGAGGTGCTCCTGATCTTCAACCCTGTCGGCACACCGACAAACGCCGCCATCCAGAAATACATGAACTCGAAGAAGGTGCCGCAGCTATTTGTCGGAGGCGGTGCGACCCGTTGGGACAACCCGGCAGGGTTTCCCTGGACAATGGGATTTCAACCAAACTATCAGGCCGAAGGCCGCATCTTCGCCAAGTACATTCTGAAAGAAAAGCCCGGCGCGAAAATCGCGGTGCTCTTCCAGAACGACGACCTCGGCAAGGATTATTTGAAAGGTCTGAAGGACGGACTTGGGGAGCACGCTTCCGCCATCGCGATGGAAGAAGGCTACGAGGTCAGTCAGCCCACCATCGACTCGAATATCGTCAAGCTCCGGGCCAGCGGCGCGGACGTTTTCGTCTCGATCGCGTTGCCCAAGGTGGCCGCGCAATCGATCCGCAAGGTGGCCGAGCTCGGCTGGAAGCCGATGTTCATCCTTTCGAGCATCGGTGCGTCGATCGGCACCGTCATCCGTCCGGCCGGGTTTGAGAACGCCCAAGGCATCATTTCCACCATGTACCTGAAGGATCCGTCCGATCCGCAGTGGCAGGATGACGACGACAACAAGCGATTCGAGGCGTTCCTGGCGAAATACCTGCCTGACGTGGACAAGAACGACTATTTCGTCACTTACGGCTATGTCGTGTCGCAGACGCTCGTGAAGGTGCTTCAGCAATGCGGAAGCGATCTCACGCGGGCCAACGTCATGCGTCAGGCCGCCAACCTGAACTTCCGGCCGGACATGCTGCTGCCTGGGGTCAATATCACCACCAGCCCCTCCGACTTCGCTCCGATGAAAGAGCTGAGAATGGTCCGGCTGAAGGGAGAGCGTTGGGAGACCTTCGGTGATGTCGCCTCGTCGGTGACGAAAAGATAGTCCAGCGACCTTCGCGGGCGCGCGATCAGCGAGCAGCGCGCTTCGCGACCTTCGTCGTTCCGTGAGTCTGCGCAGTCTCCGCAACGGCCGGTACCGGGCGGACCTGCTTGACCTCGACGTCCTGGGGCCGGACGGGTGTGTCGCAAGCATCGCAGACGACTTCGACGCGCAACGGCTGCGCGCACGACAGATGCAGCGGCGTCGCGGCGCGCACGTTTTTCGACCTCGAATCCAGTCCCCATTGGTTGAGCGTGAGGAGCACGGGGCAAACGGCCTTGCCTTTCTCGGTCAGCCGATACTCGTGACGCGGTGGCCGCGATTGATATTCGACACGCTCGAACAGGCCGCCTGACACCAGATGATTCAGCCTCGAGGTCAACGTGGTGCGGGCGATCCCGAGCACACTCCGGAAGTGCTCGAATTTCGTGACGCCCGCCAACGCGAGCCAGAGCACGAAGAAACCCCACCGGTCGCCGATGATCGCGAGCGTGCGGCTGACGGATGTCGGACGGCCCGATGTATAGAGTTCGGGCCGGGACGACACACGGACGGATGCGCTCTCCTCGCGCACCGTCTGGGTAATCTCGTTGAGGTCGGTCCTGATGTCTTCGACACGCAGCTCGCGGCGGCAGGCCGCGCAGATCGCCTTCGGGTGCAGAACGCTTCGGCAGGTCTTGTGGGATAGAACGACCGGCGGCTCGCCATCCAGCCAGTCATCGCCCCATTTCATGAGCATCAAGGCATAGGGATACGTGTTCAGCCCGCGCTGCGTAAGGCGGTATTCATGCAGGTCCACCCGATCGGGGAGCTTCTGCTTTTCGAGCAAGCCGCATTCGACGAGAAGCAAAAGGCGATCGGTCAGCGTGTTCTTGGCGATCGAAAGGTTGCGCTGAAATTCGCCGAATCGGCGCACCCCGAAGAATGCTTCCTGCTGGATCAAGAAGCTCCACGGGTCTCCGATCGCTTGCAGCGCGTAATCCAGTGGCGAAAGCGATGGCTTCGGAGGTGGCTGGACTTGTCTCGTCATGTTTCCAGGCGGATTGAGCTGCCTTCACTTAAGCACAGCTTGCGACCGTTAGGTAGGTTCTCTTCCGCAACCGGCCAGCAGGGGATTCGGCAAAGCCGTAACCCCTTGATCCGACTGGCGCCGGCTACTGTGCATGGGGTTGTTTTCGCGATTTTGCCGGAGCGGGAGCAAGACGCCCCGGTCCGTCGACGCTCTTCGAGCTATGCCGGACACGCTTCGCAATCATTGGGCGTGGCTGCGCCACGCGAAGCCTTTTGGCGAAGCGTGGTGGGCGCACAAGGGATCGAACCTTGGACCTCTCCCGTGTGAAGGGAACGCTCTCCCGCTGAGCTATGCGCCCGGGACCATCATGCAGACGGCCGGACCTGTTCGGCCGGCCGACGCATTGGAGCCCGCGATTTAGAAGTGCGGGCTTGAGGTGTCAAGTTTCCAGGTGGCTCGAAGCCGGAAAAGCTTGCGGCAACCACGCGGCGCGCGACGGAACGGCCGGTTTTGGGGTGCTTACGCGCCCTGCTGGCGGGCGCGGGAGGCGTGGGCCTGCAGCGCCCGGATCCGCTCGGCCAGCGTTCCACCACCCTCGGGCAGGCTCGGCGCGCCGTTGGTCGCGGCGTCGTTGGCCGGACGGGGCGCCGGCTTCGGCGGCTGGCCGGCCTCGGCCGCGAGCAGCGCCTCGATCGGCGAGTTCGGGCCTTCGAGCTGCATCGCGAGCTTGGCCACCTCGGCGGCGATGTCGTTGATGCGCTCGCGCAGCAGCGCGTTCTCCATGCGCTCGGTCGCCCAGGAGCTCTCGGCCTGCTGCTGGATCGCGTTGATGTCGCGCTGGAGCTTGGCGCGCTCGTCGCGGGCGGTGCGCAGCTGCTCCTCCAGCGCGGTCTTTTCCGCGCGCAGCTGCTCCATCGCGGCCGACGATTTGCCGCCGCTGAGGCCCGCGATCTCGACGCGCAGCTCCTTGATGGTGCGCTCATTGCCTTCATTGGCCTGGCGCAGCTGGTTGTTCTCGTACTCGCGCTCGGCGAGCAGCTTGCCCTGCGTGGCGAGGCGGCCTTCGAGGTCCGCGACGCGGCCCGACAGCATCTCGGCTTCCTTCACCTGCAACAGCAGCTGGCGATCGAGCTCGGTGACGCGCTGGCTCAGATTCTCGACCCGGCCGCGGGCATCGCCGAGCTCACGCGAGGCGGTCTCGGATTCGGTGCGCTCCTGCGCGAGCCGCGCTTGCGTCGCGGCAAATTCCTTCTCGGCATCGCCGACGCGGTTCTTCAATTCCTCGATCTGCGCGCGCACGGCGACCAGCTCGACCTGGCGGCTCTCCGCCATCATCGAGCGGTCGGACAGTTCGGAGTTGATCTTGGCAAGCTCGTTCTGCTTGTCCTTCAGCGCGTTCTCGGCGGCGCGCAAGGCTTCCGTCTTGGCGTTGAATTCCTCCTCGGTGGCGCGGAGCTGCTCCTTCACCGCCTTCTCGCGCGCTTCCAGCGCGAAGATCGTGGCGTTCTTCTCGCCGAGCTCGATCTTCATGCGGTTGATGGCGTCGCTCTTCTTGCCGAGCTCGGCGAGCTGGCTCGTGGTCTTGTTCTTGAGCTGGTCGACGCTCATCTCGAGCCGCCGCGCCGACATGGCGAATTCGGCGCGGAGCTGGTCCTTGTCGGCCTGGATCTCCGCCATCGACAGCGGCGTTGCGGCCTCGAGCCGGCGCGTGGTCAGGCGCACGGCGCGGTTATGCACCAGCGGCACGATCGCGAGCCCGCACAGCATCGACAGCAGGAAACCGATCGCCAGGTACATGATCGGTTCGACCATGGGCCAGAACTCCCAAGCTTAAGGAAAAATTCACCAACGACCATGCCATGGCGGGCCGGCAAAAAGCCAGCCCCGCTCTGTCGTTAACCTTGATCCGTCGCTGGATGGAGCAGGGGGAGCCTAGAACGGGTTCCAGGTCGCTCGCGGGGTGTATTTGAGATAGCCGATATTGGCGCCCAGCCGCAGGCCGAGACCGGAGCGGATCGGCACCAGCACGATGTTGTTGGCGGTGAGCGCCGTCATGCCGAAGCCGCCGATGATGTAGGCCGAGCCGTCGAGGCCGGCGAAGCGCTGATAGATCGCGTTGGTGGCGGGCAGATTGTAGACCAGCGTCATGGTGCGCGCGCCGTCGCCGCCCCAGTCGAAGCCGAGCGAGGGGCCCTGCCAGTAGACCCGGAGGTCGCCGGCGTTCTTGGTGTAGAGCGTGCCTTCGCCGTAGCGCAGGCCGGCGACGAACGCGCCGGAACCCTCCTCACCCAGGATGTAGCCGTTGGGCAGGCCCCATTGGCTGATCGCCTTCTCGATGATCGAGGCGAGTCCGCGCGAGACGTTGCCGAAGAAGCGGTGCCCGGCACCGACGAGCTCGTCGGGCCCGTAGGTGTTGGGCGTCGGGGTCCGCTGCGGCGGCGGCAGATTGGGCGGCGGTGCCTGCTGGGCCGAGGCCGGCACGATCCAGCCGACCATCGCGGCAAGCGCGAGCGCAGCAAGGCGTGATGCGAAAGTCATAAAAGAACCCCTGGTACCGAATCCGGTTGCTTCCTTAACCTGACGCCAACAGGCACGGTCCTAGGTTGCGCCGGATGTCCCCTCGACTCGGATGTTATCCGCAGCAACTATGACGGCACAACGGCAGGAAGATAGCCCTTTGCGCCCCGGAATTGCCTTGATCGGCCTTCTCATCTGCCTGCTGTCGGGCATATGGCTGACCGGCTCGGGGGCGCCGGCGGAGGCTGCCACCACCGAGCGTGTCGTCGTCAACCGCTTCACCGGCGTCGCCATCGAGGGCTTCGATCCCGTCGCTTATTTCGTCGATGGCCGGGCGGTGCAGGGGACGGCGGAGTTCGAGGCGAACCTCTGGGGCGCGGTCTGGCGCTTCCGCAACGAGGGCAACCGGGCCTCCTTCCTGGCCCATCCCGAGGTCTATGGTCCGCAATTCGGCGGCTACGATCCCGCCGACATCGCCCGCGGGGTCACCATCGCCGGCAATCCCCGCTTCTTCGCGATCGTGGCGCAGCGGCTTTACCTGTTCAGCCGGGAAGCCAATCGCGATGCCTTCGCCGCCGATCCCGAGCGGTTCCTTTATGAAGTCGGCAAGCGCTGGCCGGCGCTCCTGGAACAGCTCGGTCAGTAACGGCCTACCGCCTGCGGGTCGCCCCAGGCGATGAACTCCGGAATGATGAAGCCGCTCGCGTGCCGCTCGCCGAAGCGCAGCTCGCCGCCCTTGCCGTCGGTCACCCGGCCGCCGGCCGCGGTCACGACCGCCGAGCCGGCCCCGACGTCCCATTCACAGGTGGGCCCGAAGCGGGGGTAGATGTCGGCGCTGCCTTCGGCGATCCGGCCGAATTTCACCGCGGAGCCGCAGGTCTTCCGGACGGCATTGGGCCTGTCGTCGATGAACGCCTCGCTCCTGGGATCGCCATGCGAGCGGCTGACCGCTGCGATCCAGGGCTCGCCGTGTGCCGGCAGCTTGCGGGTGTGGATCGGCTCGGCCGCGCCGATGGTTGCACCGTCAAACCTGACGCGCTCGGCGCCGCGGCCGACGATGCCGCGCCAGATCAGGCCGAGCGCAGGCGCGCTGACGATGCCGAGCAGCGGCACGCCCGACGTCACCAGGGCGAGGTTGACGGTGAACTCGTCGCGGCCGGCGACGAACTCCTTGGTGCCGTCGAGCGGATCGATCAGGAAGAAGCTGTCCTCGAACGGCGGGGAGGCGAGCTGGGCCCGTTCCTCCGAGAGCGTCGGGATGTCGCCTGCGAGCTGTGCCAGGCCCTCGGCGATGATGCGGTCGGCGGCAAGGTCCGCCTCGGTTACCGGCGAGCTGTCCTGCTTGGAATCGACCCGCATCGCCGCGCGGTTGACGGCAAGGATCGCCTCGCCCGCCTTTACCACCAGCGCGGTGAGCGGCTCCATCAAACGGGATGCGGCCTCGGCGTCGATCATCCTCACCTGTGTGCCTCATTCGTCAGCAAGTCTCGCCCCCTCGGTTGATTCGCCCGCAGCCCTTTATGGCCGCTTCGAACCTATCGCAAGCTAGCTGCCGCGGGCTGGCGAATGTTAGAACCGGCAGCATCCGTCAAGCATGCGTGATTCGCGGCGTCCCGCGCCGTGCAATTCCAGGAACCCTCCAGGACCCCTTTATATGTCTGACGCCTCGTCGCCCGCGACCGCTACTGCACCCGATATGCTCGAACTCGCGGCACTGTTGTGCTCGCGGGTCTGCCACGATCTCATCAGCCCTGTCGGCGCCATCGTCAACGGGCTCGAAGTGCTCGACGACGATCCCAAGCCCGAAGACCGCGAGTTCGCGCTCGACCTGATTCGCAAGAGCGCCAAGACCGCCTCCGCCCGGCTCCAGTTCTGCCGTCTCGCCTTCGGCGCGGCCGGCTCCTCGGGCGCGCAGATCGATCTCGGCGATGCCCAGACCATGGCGAAGGGCCACATCGAGGACGGCAAGTGCTCGATCACCTGGAATCTGCCGCGGCTGCTGCTGCCGAAGAACCGCGTCAAGCTGCTGCTCAACATGCTGGTGGTGTCCCAGCACACGATTCCGCGCGGCGGCATGCTGACGATCGACCCGATCGGCGAGGGCGAGACGATGAGCTTTCGCATCACCGCAACCGGACACAATGCGCGCCTGCCGCAGAACATCTCCGAGCTGCTGAGCGGCGAGCGGGGACCGGCCGCGGATGCGCACGCGATCCAGCCTTATTATACGCGGCTGCTGGCAGAGGCCTGCGGACTCACCGTGAAGCTTGCGCTGGAGGGCGAGGCCATCACAGTTACCGCTTCGTAAACAGCGCGACGCGCTCGGTCTCTTAAGCAAATCTTTACGAGGCGCTTCGGCTTGTCCGGAGCGCCTTATCTCTTTGTTGGTTCCGTTCTTTTGCACATACTCAACCAATATTAAACGCTTTGCGGTGAAGCTGGCACCATTCCGAAATGGCGCATCACACCTCGTGCGCGCCCTTCCTGTATGAAGGCCTGTTTTCATGGATGATCTGTTGCGGGAGTTTCTGACGGAGACCAGCGAGAGCCTGGACACCGTGGACAATCAATTGGTGAAGTTCGAGCAG
>NZ_LFJB01000023.1:0-85082 GCF_006658625.1 Bradyrhizobium sp. UNPF46 | reverse complement strand
CCCGAAGCCGGCATGGAAGAAAACCCCGTCAACCTCGACCCCCGCATGGCCAAGCTCGCCGGCGGCGTCCACCGCCTCGACGGTCAACTCATGGTCGTCCTCGACGTCGATCGCGTCCTCGAGCTCGAAACCAAAGTGCAAATGGCCGCGTGAGCTAACGAAAACATCGGAGCCGGAGAACCAAAATGAAAACCTGCTTGGTGGTCGACGATTCCAGCGTCGTGCGCAAGATCGCGCGCCGGATTCTGGAGGGTCTGGAGTTCGAAGTCACTGAGGCCGAGGACGGCTCGAAGGCGCTCGAGATCTGCCAGCGGCAGCTGCCCGACGCGGTGCTGCTCGACTGGAACATGCCCGTCATGGACGGCTTCGAGTTCATGGGCCACATGCGCCGCCTGCCCGGCGGCGACCAGCCCAAGGTGGTGTTCTGCACCACCGAGAACAACGTGGCGCATATCGCTCAGGCGCTCAGCGGCGGCGCCAACGAGTACATCATGAAGCCTTTCGACAAAGACATTATCGCCGACAAGTTTGCTGAAGTCGGCTTGCTCCCGGTCGGACAAGCCATGGTCTGAGCGAATCTGGTCCGCGCGTTTTGGCCAGAGTGTTCCAGTACAGCTTCGAAGAGGCTACCCGTGACCCCGACCGAGTATGAGTACCTGCGCAAGTTCCTGAAGGACAATTCAGGGCTCGACCTGTCCGCAGACAAGCAATATCTGATCGAGAGCCGCCTGCTGCCGCTCGCGCGCAAGGCCGGGCTCTCCGGCATCGCCGAACTCGTGCAGAAGCTGCAGGGCGGCGCGCGCCAGCTGATCACCGACGTGGTCGAAGCGATGACCACCAACGAGACCTTCTTCTTCCGCGACAAGGTCCCGTTCGACCATTTTCGCGAACACATCATGCCCGAGATCATCAAGGCACGCGCGGCCAAGCGCAGCGTGCGCATCTGGTGCGCCGCGGGCTCGACCGGTCAGGAGCCCTATTCGCTGGCGATGTGCCTGAAGGAGATGGGCGCGGCCCTCACCGGCTGGCGCGTCGAGATCATCGCGACCGATCTGTCGCAGGAGGTGCTGGAGAAGGCCAAGGCCGGCATCTACAGCCAGTTCGAGGTGCAGCGCGGCCTGCCGATCCAGATGCTGGTGAAGTACTTCAAGCAGACCGGCGAGACCTGGCAGATCAATCCCGAATTGCGGGCGATGATCCAGCACCGGCAGCTCAACCTGCTGCACGATTTCGCCCAGCTCGGCACCTTCGACGTCATCTTCTGCCGCAACGTGCTGATCTATTTCGACCAGGACACCAAGATCAACATCTTCAACCGCCTGGCGCGCCAGATCGAGCCGGACGGCTTCCTGGTGCTGGGCGCGGCCGAAACCGTCGTCGGTCTGACCGACACGTTCCGCCCGATTCCGGAGCGGCGCGGCCTGTACAAGCCGAACGATCCGCGGGCCGCAGCCGCCAAGCCGGCTCTCGGCGGCGCGGCGCCGCGCCTCGCGGCCATGGCGGGACGATAGACATGGCCGAGGATGGCAAGGGTACGGAACGCGTGACTTTCAGTCGCGGCTATGACGTCTGCATCATGGCCATCGACGGCACCTGGCGGCGCGACTGCAAGCTCAACGCGATCTCCGACACCGACGCCATTCTCACGGTGGAAGGCTCGATCCAGGGGTTGAACCTGAAGGAGTTCTTCCTGCTGCTGTCGTCCACGGGACTCGCCTATCGCCGCTGCGAGCTGGTCCGCGTCAACGGCGCCGAAATGGACATCCAGTTCCTGCGTGGCAAGAACCGGAAGAAGCGTGGTGCGGCCGGCGGCCATGACGCCGCGGCGTGATCCGCCGCGCGGGCACGGCCCATTTTTCCGATCGCTTGCTTCACACTTTCTGAAGAGATCCGAACGAATTCGCCGCAGCAGCTTTACGTGGCCTAAGCGCGAACCGTGTATCCGTTGACGGTCTCACTCTCAGGATACGGAAATGCCCAGAAGCTCTCTCTCGCCCATCTCTTCAAACCTGCCCGACGGCACCGAACGGCGTGCGCTTCAGCTTCTGGTGGTCGATGACGACGCCACGCAGCGCAGCCTGATCACGGTCGCCGCCAAGCAGGCCGGCCACGAAGTCACCGTGGCGCCGTCCGTGGCGGACGCCATCGAGAAGCTTCGCTCCGCCCGCTTCGATTGCGTGACGCTCGATCTCGTGCTGGAGGACGGCGACGGCATCGAGGTGCTGCGCGAGATGGCGGCGGCGAAGTTCGGCGGCGCCGTGATCGTCATCAGCGGCATGGACGGCAAGCGCCGCAGCGCAGCGCGCAGCTTCGCCCGGTCCGTCGGGATCGAGCTCCAGAGCCTGCCGAAGCCGCTTGATCTGGCGGCCCTGCGCATCAGCCTCGCCAATCTCGGCAAGACCGCGATGGGCCTTCCGGCGATCCACACCTGGGGTGGTGTCGCCACCGATGCGATCGTGGAGCGGCACCGCGCCTGAATGCGGGGCGGCCATGCGACGGGGCGCGGCGGCTGCGCCGCGCTGGTCGCGATCTACGCCGGGTTGCCGGATTCCGACAGACATTGCAGGGCGTGGCCGAGGCCCGCCCGACATGCGCTGAGGGCGGCGCTCGCCGTGGCATAGCGCGGCGTGACGTCGTCGAGCACGATAATATCGGCGGAACCGGCCGGATCGCCGCACGCGAAACCCGTTTCCAACGTGTCGGCTTCCATCATGGCTGCGTCGATCAGGCGCATGCTGCTCTCGATCCGAGTGATCAGGGCGCGAAGATCGGCGGCGATCAACCGACGGCTGTCAGTTTCAGCCATCGCGGCGAGCGGGGGTGTGCCGGCCAAATTTAGCATGGATATTCTCCGTACCCCGCAATTAGGCACCTTGCCGCTACTTGTGCGTTAAGTCCATGTCCCGTACAAATACGGGTGGGCCGAATCCGCGCCGAACGCCATAACAGGAGGCGCGGACGCGAGTCCTTCATGCCAACCGGATGTGGCACATGGCCGAACATAGCTCTCGCGGTGAAATCTTCGTGGTCGATGACGACCCTGCCGTTCGCGACACCCTGTCGATGGTGTTGAAGGCGGCGGGCTATGAGGTGATCTGTTTTGCGGACGGCGCGGCACTGCTCTCCGTCGCGCGAAACCGCACGCCGGCTGCGATCCTGCTCGACGTGCACATTCCCGGAAAGTCGGGCCTCGACATTCTGAAGGAGCTGCACGGCGAGGACTATCCGGCCCCGATCTTCATGATCTCCGGACAGGGCGACATCGCGATGGCGGTGGGCGCGATCAAGAGCGGCGCGCTCGACTTCATCGAGAAGCCGTTCCGCGGCAGCGAGATCGTCGGCCGGCTCGACGAGGCGATCGGCGCCTATGCGCGCAGGCAGGCGGAGAACGCTTCGCCGAAGTTCGGCTCGCTGCATTTCCCCGGGCGCGAGCCGCTGACGCGCAGGGAGCGGGAGGTGCTCGAGCAGTTCGCCTCCGGCGCGTCCAACAAGGAAGCCGGCCGCACGCTCGGCATCAGCCCGCGCACCATCGAGGACCACCGCGCCAACATCATGAAGAAGCTCGGCGCGCGCAACGCCGCCGACCTGATCCGCATCGTGATGACCGCGGCCCAGCGCGCGTCGTAAAGTGGTCTCGTGCCCCGGACGCAGCGCATCATGCAATGATGCGCTGCCGAGCCGGGGGCCATCTCCCTCACCGACGGTTTCGTGGCCCGGATGGAGCGCAGCGTAATCCGGGATTTGCGCGCGCCGCACGACTGTTTCCCGGATTGCGCTGCGCTCCATCCGGGCTACGGAAGCTCAACCGCTCAGCGCCTTACGGATGATCCGCGCCAGATCCGATTTCCGATAGGGCTTGGCCAGCAGCATCACGCCGGAATCCAGCCGGCCGTGATGGATGATTGCGTTCTCGGTATAGCCCGAGGTGTAGACCACCTTGAGATCGGGCCGCGTCTTCATCAGCTCGTCGGCGAGCTGCCGTCCGTTCATCTTGCCCGGCATGATGACGTCGGTGAACAGGAGGTCGAACGGCTCGCCGGCGGCGACGATCGCGAGCGCCTCTGCGGCATTCGCGGCCTGCAAGGTGACGTAACCCAGCGAATGCAGCTGTGCCAGCACGTAGTCGCGCACCAGCTTGTCGTCCTCGACCACCAGGATGGTCTCGTGTCCGCCCTCGATCGCCGCCGGCGTAACGCCCTCGCCGACCACTGCCGGCGTCTTGCCGGGCGGCAGGTACATCTTGATCGTGGTGCCGTGGCCTTCCTCGCTGTAGATCTTGATGTGGCCCGCGGACTGCTTGATGAAGCCGTAGACCATCGAAAGCCCGAGGCCGGTGCCCTTGCCGGGTCCCTTCGAGGTGAAGAAGGGATCGAACACCCTGGTCAGTATGTTCGCCGGAATCCCGGTGCCGGTGTCGCTGACGGCGATCAGCACGTAATGGCCGGGGCGCACGTCGTTGACGCTGGCATAGACCTCGTCGAGATAGGCGGCGCCGGTCTCCACGATCAGCTTGCCGCCGCCGGGCATGGCGTCGCGGGCGTTGAGCGCGAGGTTGAGGATCGCGGTGGTGAGCTGGTTGGGATCGACGACCGCGACGCAATTCTCCTCCTCGAACACCGATTCGATCTGGATCTGCTCGCCCAGCGTCGGACGCAACAGCTTCGCGGTGTCGACGACCAGCGCGTTGATGTCGATCTCGCGCGGCTGCAGCGGCTGCTTGCGCGCGAAGGCGAGCAGGTGCTGGGTCAGGTCGGCGCCGCGCGCGGCCGCCTCGTCGATCATCTTCGTGATGGCCGCAAGCTGCGGCTCCTTCTCGACGGCCTCCGCGAGGATCTCGATCGTGCCGGTGATGACGGTGAGGATGTTATTGAAATCATGTGCCACACCGCCGGTGAGCTGGCCGATCGCCTCCATCTTCTCGGCGTGCCGAATGCGCTCATCAGCCGCGATCTTGTCGGTGAGGTCGCGGTAGAACACGTTGAACAGCAGTCCTTCGCGGCGCTTCAGCGCGGTGACGCTCAGCTCGGCCTTGAACTCCTTGCCGTCACGGCGGCGGCAGATCAGTTCGCGGCGGCGGTTCAGCGTCCTGCCGTCCTCGTTCTCCAGGAACTGCTTCAGACCCGCCCTCGCTCTCTCGCGTTCGCTTTCGGCGACGATGAGGTCGATCGTGCTCTTGCCGAGCACCTCCTCGCGGCGCCAGCCGAACAGCTGCTCGGCCTGCGAGTTCCAGTTCAGGATGCTGCCGGTCTCGTCGGTCTGGATGAAGGCGTCGAGCGAGGTCTCGACGATGTTGCGGGCGAGCCGCTCGCTCTCGCGCAGCGATTCCTGCGCGAGCCGCGCCTCCGTCATGTCGCGTCCGACAAAGTAGAAGCGGTGCGCCTGCTCGGACCAGCTGCCGAGCCAGGATAGCCAGACCTCGTGCCCGTTCTTGTGGAAGCAGCGGGTGTCGGCAGGCTTGATGCGCTCGCCCTGACGCATCGCGCGCATCTCGGCGCGGGAAAGTTCCAGATGATCGGGATGAATGAAGTCGGCGCCGCTGCGGCCGATCATCTCGTCCGGTCGGTACCCGAGAATGGTCTCGCTGCTCGGACTGACCTGCGCGATATGGCCCCGCGCATCCATGATCATGATCAGATCCTGCGAGGTGTCGAAGATCTGCCGGCGCTCCTCGAGCTGCTGCTGGAGCTGCCGCTCGGCCCGCCGCGCCTCGGTGAGGCTGTGCGCGGTCCCGGAGACGCCGATGATCTCGCCCGAGAGCCCCCGGATCGGCGACAGGCTGAGTGAGATTTCGACCGGCGTGCCGTCCTTGCGCAGGCGCACCGTCTCGAACCGTTCGACCGGCTCGCCCCGGGCGATCCGCGCCAGATAGTCCTTGCCGTGCGCGCGTCGGTCGGGCGGGACGATGATCGATGTGGGCTGGCCGATCGCCTCATCCGCCGAATAGCCATACAGACGCTCGGCGGCCGGATTCCAGCCCGTGATGATGGCGTCGAGCGTCTGCATCACGATCGCGTCGTCGGATGATTGGACGGCGGCGCTGAACAGGCGCTCGCGCGCCGCATGATGGCTGCGTGCCGCCTCCGTGCGGCGATGCTCCGCGATTTCGCGTTCGAGCGCGGCCGTCTTCACCCGGGTCTCCTCAACCATCCGGGCGAAGGCCCGCGCCAGCACGCCGGTCTCGCCGCTGGCATCGACGGGAATGTCGGCGTGATGCCCGCGGCCGATCGCCTCCACCGCGGCGGTCAGACGGCCTATCGGGCGGGTCAGCGAGCGCGACAAGAGGATAGCGAGTGAAGCCGCGGCCAGCACGGCGAGGATGCCGACCAGCAGCGTCGTCTGTTGGATCGCCGCGGGGACCAGGCCGAACACAGGTGGAGGAATCGTTTCGATGATCGCGACCCATTCCTTGCCAGCCAGCAGCGCAGGGGCGATCACCGCGCCGCTCGGCCGACCCCACCCATCGTTCAGGAGCCGCGTGGTTCCTTCCTGCGTGCCAGCCAGATTCGCGAAATAGGGGAAGTCCTTGCGCCAGTCGTTGGGACCATTACGCAAGGTGCCGAATTCGCGCGCGCGATCGGGATGAACGAGATAGTCGCCGCGCGCGTTCACGACGTAGATATCTCCTTCCGAGCTGGTCGCCGAACGGACGTGGGCGAGCGCCGGGCGCATGTCGACATTCGCGACGATGATGCCGAACGGTTTGCCGTCTGCCGCGAACAGCGGCATCGCGGCGCGCAGCGTCGGAACGTGTGGGTCCGTCGTGCCCCCGTGGCGGGTGGCGAGAACGACGGGTGACACATAGATCTCGCCGGGCGCGAGCCGGATCGTTTCCCGGAAGTAGGGTCGATCGCTCTTGGTCTCAAGTTCGCTGTCCGAGGCGATCCGGGCTGCGCCGTTTGGCCCGGAGCGGTCGACGCGGACGAGCTCGCGCTGGTCGTTATCGACGCCGATGATCCGAAACTGTCCATAGATGGGTTTGGCCTCGATCTCGGCCTCGAGTCTGGCCGCGATACGCTCGCGCCAGGTTTGCTCCGAGACGCCGTCGGCAGGATCAACTCCGCCGGCAACGTGAGCGCGGATGAGGCCCTGGATGGCTGCGGCGGCGCGATAGCCGATCAGATCGCCGCGCACTCCGGACACGTAGGATTCGAGGTTGATCGCGAGCAGGCGTGACTGCGCCTCGACCCGCTCCAGCACGCGCGGAATGACGGCCTGCGTGGTGTTGCGATAGCCCAGCCAGCCGACGGCAGCCACGGTGACCGCCACCAGCAGGATCATTGCGACGGCGAGCCGCGTGGCGAGCGTCATGGGGATGCTCGCAGGACCTCCCCGATGATCGCGGTCGAACTGGCCTGAAGCAGAGGAGCCCTCGTTATCGGCGGCCGGAGTTGACATCGGACCCCTCCGGCTCGCCCGCCTTCAGGCAGCCTTCGACCGCGGCGAGCAGCGCGCTGGACCGGAAGGGCTTTTGCAGGCTTGCCACGGCGCCGAGCTTGGTCGCCATCTTCAGGAAGTCCGGTTCCGCATAGGCATCCGGCGTGATCGATCGGCCGGAAATGACGATGATCGGAATGGCCGGGGCCAGCGCCCGGATGTGACGCATCGTCTCCAGCCCATCCATGCCCGGCATGAAGATGTCGAGAAACAGCAAGTCGAACCGGCCCGCCTCGAACTGCGCAAGTCCCTTGCGGCCGTCGCCGGCGACGGTGACGTAATGACCGGCCCTCTCCAGGAGCAGCCGGATCGTGATTTGAACGGCCGGGTCGTCATCCACGATCAGGATGTTGGCCACGTCTGAATTCCTCCCGGCCGGACAGGACATTCTCACCGGCCGCAAATCAACCATCAAAGATGAAATTGTTGCGCGGATTCCGCCCTGCCTGCAAGCACTTCGCGAACGGCGCGACTCGGTTTGGACCGGCCTCGGCGGGGCTGCCGGCATTATGCATGGTTCCGTGCACATGGCATCGGCGCCAGGCGATCGCGGCCGAGACCAATCTCCTGGCGCTCAACGCCACCATCGAGGCTGCGCGCGCCGGCGAGGCCGGCCGCGGCTTTGCGGTGGTGGCCTCCGAGGTCAGGACATCGCCCACCACATCGCCGCGATCCAGAACTCGACCGGCAGCGCGGTCGCCTCCGTCAAGGAGCTGACCGCCGCCATGCGCCGGATCGACGAAATCCCTGCGGCGATCGCCAGTGCGGTGGAGCAGCAGGGCGCGGCGACGCGGGATATCTCGCAGAACGTCCAGATGGCGTCCTCGGGGACGCAGACGCTCGCCACCAGCATCGGCACCGTCTCCGGCGCGATCACGGAAACCAGCCGCTCGGCGGACGACGTGATGGGGGCGGCGAACGAGGTCTCGGGGGCATCCGAGCGCCTTGCGGCCGAGGTCCAGGCCTTCTTCGTCAAGCTGCGCAGCGGCCCGATGGATCGCCGCAAGAGCCGCGATTCCGACTATCGCGGGCCGGGGCGGCGCAATCGCCGGAACGCCGCGTAGAGCGTATTCGGTTCTGACTGAATCAGAACCGAAGCTCCAGATTCTTGTTTTGACGCGTTTTCTTCACGCGAACCGGTGTCCACTTCGCTCGAAAACGCTCTAGTCAGTCAGATATTCCGGATAATGGCTTCGGATCTTGTCGAGCTCGCTCAGCGTGCCCGACAGATGCTTGCGCAGATGCTGTTGCGCGGCGTCGGGATCGCCGGCCTCGATCGCGCGGGTGATCAGCTTGTGATGACGCAGGATGTTCTGCGCCTTGCCGGGTGAGGGCAGATGCAGCCGGCGCAGCCGGTCGATATGTCCGCTGCGGCTGCGCACCAGCGTCCACAGCTCCTGCTTGCCGGCCGCGGCATAGAGCTGGGCGTGAAAATCGTTGTCGGCGGCGATGAAGCTTTCGAAATCTCCGCCCCTGGCGAACTGCTGCTGAAGCGCGATGATGTGGTCGAGGCGGAGGACCAGGGCCTGGTCGTGTTGCTCGGCGAGCAGCCGGACGATCTCGAGCTCGAGCGCCTGGCGCAGGAAATGCGCCTGCTCGGCGCGGCCGACGTCGACCCGGCTGACCACGGTCGCGTGCTGCGGAAACACGTCGACCAGCCCCTCTTCCTCCAGTCGCATCAGGGCATCGCGGATCGGCGTCGAGCTGACGCCGAACTGCGTGGCAAGCTCGGTGCGGGACAGCGGCGCGCCCGGGGGCAGCTCGAGCGCGAGAATGGCGTTGCGTAGCCGCTCGAACACCTGCGGCGCGGCCTGCCGGGCCCGGTCGAGCGGCGGTCCCCGGCGGGCGGCCGCGCGGGACGCGGAATGGGCGGTTTCCATGCGGGAGCTCCGGCCGGCTTGCCTTTGATGCACTAATGCATTAGTGCATCACTGGGATCGCTCGTCAATGGCGGCCGGAGGAAACGAACAATTATGATCAAGCCATTTCAGCGTGGCGCTGCCGCCATCGCCCTGATCGTCGCAACCGTGCTGGCGGCCTCGCCGGCGCGTGCGCAGCAGAAGTCCGAGATCGCGCTGTCGCGCCAGCCCGGCATTTTCTACATGCCGAGCCACATCATGGAGAAACTGAAGCTGATCGAGAAGCACGCAGCTTCCCTCGGCGTCTCCGGTGTCACCACCAAATGGATCACCTTCTCCGGCGGCGGCGCGCAGACCGACGCGCTGCTCGCGGGCGGCGTCGACATCCTCAACACCGGCACCGGCAATTTGCTGCTGCTGTGGGACCGCACCCGCGGCGGCGTGAAGGGCATCGTCGCGACCTCGGCGCAGCCGATGACGCTGATCAGCCGCGACGCCAACATCAAGTCGATCAAGGATTTCGGGCCGAGCGACAAGATCGCGGTGCCGACCGTGAAAGTCTCGACCCAGGCGATCGTGCTGCAGATCGCGGCTGCCGAAGCCTTCGGCGCCGACCAATGGTCGAAGCTCGATGCCAACACCGTGCAGCTCGGTCATCCCGACGCCTATGCGGCGCTGTCCAATCCCAAGCACGAGGTGCACAACCACTTCTCGATCCCGCCCTTCACCTTCCTCGAGCTGAAGAACGTGCCGGGCGCGCACATCGTGCTGTCGTCGCCTGACGTGATGGGCGGGCCGTTGAGCCAGGCCCAGTTCTTCACCACGACCAAGTTCGCGGACGCCAATCCCAAGATCATCCAGGCGGTGCGCGACGCCACCAAGGAAGCGCAGGACCTGATCCGCAGCGACACCAGGCAGGCGGTCGAGATCTACAAGGAGATCACCGGCGACAAGACCTCGGTGGAGGATCTGCTCGCTCTCCTCAAGGAGCCCGGCATGATGGAGTGGAATCTCGAGCCGCAGGGCACGATGAAATTCGCCGCGCATCTGTTCAAGACCGGCACATTGAAGAACCAGCCCAAGGCCTGGACGGACTATTATCTCCCCGTCGCGCACGATCTGAAGGGCAACTGATGGCGCTGCTCGACGTCAATGGGGTGACGCTGCGCTACAAGACCTCCAGCGCCGTCGTCACCGCCACGGAGAGGGTGAGTTTTACGGTCGACAAGTCCGACCGCTTCGTGCTGCTCGGCCCCTCCGGCTGCGGCAAGTCGACGCTCCTCAAGGCCGTGGGCGGCTATATGAGCCCGAGCGAAGGCCGCATGACGATCGGTGATCGCGAGATCCGCGGCCCCGGCGCGGACCGCATGATGATCTTCCAGGAGTTCGACCAGCTGCTGCCCTGGAAGAGCGTGCTCGCCAACGTCATGTTTCCGCTGCTGACTGCGCGAAAACTGCCGCGCAAGGACGCCGAGGCACGCGCGCGCGCCTATATCGAGAAGGTCGGCCTCACCCGCGTGGTCGATGCCTATCCGCACACGCTCTCCGGCGGCATGAAGCAACGCGTCGCGATCGCGCGCGGCATGGCGATGGAGCCGGACATCCTCTTGATGGACGAGCCGTTCGCCGCGCTGGACGCGCTGACGCGCCGGACCTGCCAGGACGAATTGCTCCAGCTCTGGAGCGAGACCAAGTTCACCGTGCTGTTCGTGACCCATTCGATTGCCGAGGCGATCCGCATCGGCAATCGCATCCTGCTGCTGTCGCCGCATCCCGGTCGGGTCAAGGCCGAGGTCATCGACGTCGACAAGGTCGGAAGCGAAGACGGCAGCGCCGGCCGGCTGGAGAAGGAGATCCACGATCTCCTGTTCGCCGCCGAAGCCACCGCGCATTGAGGAGCCTGCCATGGGCGAAGCCAGGATATTGCTGCGGACCGAGTCGGCCGCCGCCATCGGTGCAGGCGAGGTCGAGCGCAAGCTCAGCGTGCCTGAAATGCTGTGGAACGACGGCTTCGTCCGCAAGTCGGTCATCATCCTGTTCCTGGCAGCGGTCTGGGAAGCTTACGGCGTCACTCTCGACAATCCGCTGCTGTTCCCGACGCTGCACGATACCGCGGTGACGCTGTTCGACCGCGTCAAGGACGGTACCATTCCGATGCGGGCCTGGACCTCGCTGAAGGTCCTGTTCATGGGCTATTCCGCCGGCATCGCGCTCGCTGCGATCTTCACCATTCTCGCCATCTCCACCCGGATCGGCACCGATTTCCTGGAGACCGTGACGGCGATGTTCAATCCGCTGCCGGCGATCGCGCTGCTGCCGCTGGCGCTGATCTGGTTCGGCCTCGGCAACGGCAGCCTCGTCTTCGTGCTGATTCACTCCGTGCTGTGGCCGGTCGCGCTCAACACCCATTCCGGCTTCAAGAGCGTGTCGAACACGCTGCGCATGGTCGGCCGCAATTACGGTCTGAGCGGCTTGCCTTACGTCGCCAAAATCCTCATCCCGGCCGCCTTCGGCTCGATCCTCACCGGTCTCAAGATCGGCTGGGCCTTTGCCTGGCGCACGCTGATCGCGGCCGAGCTGGTGTTCGGCGTGTCCTCGGGGCAGGGCGGGCTCGGCTGGTTCATCTTCGAGAACCGCAACCTCCTCGACATACCTGCGGTCTTCGCAGGCCTCTTGACGGTGATTATCATCGGGCTCTTTGTCGAGAACCTGATCTTCCGCGCCATCGAGCGGAATACCGTCCAAAAATGGGGCACTCAATCGTGACCAAGAAGAAAACACCCGACCAGCTCCGCAGCGCGCGCTGGTTCGCGCCCGACGATCTCCGCTCGTTCGGCCACCGCTCCCGCACCATGCAGATGGGCTACGCGCCGGAGGAGTGGAAGGACCGCCCGATCATCGCGATCCTCAACACCTGGTCGGACGCGCAACCCTGCCATATGCACTTCAAGTCGCGCGTCGACGACGTCAAGCGCGGCATCCTGATGGCCGGCGGCTTGCCGCTGGAGCTGCCGGCGCTGTCGCTGTCGGAATCGCTCTTGAAGCCGACCACCATGCTCTATCGCAATCTGCTGGCGATGGACGCCGAGGAATTGCTGCGCAGCCATCCCGTCGACGGGGTGGTGCTGATGGGCGGCTGCGACAAGACCACGCCGGCGCTGCTGCTGGGTGCGACCTCGATGAACATTCCTGCGATCTATCTGCCGGCGGGCCCGATGCTGCGCGGCAACTGGAAGGGCAGGACGCTCGGCTCCGGCTCCGACGGCTGGAAATATTGGGACGAGCGCCGCGCCGGGAAGATCTCGGAGAAGGACTGGCTCGACATCGAAGCCGGCATCGCCCGCAGCTACGGCACCTGCATGACCATGGGCACGGCCTCGACCATGACGGCGATCGCGGAAGCCATCGGGATGACGCTGCCGGGCGCCTCCTCGATTCCCGCCGCCGACGCCAACCACATCCGCATGTCCAGTGAATGCGGCCGCCGCATCGTCGAGATGGTGTGGGAAGATCTGACGCCGAAGGCGATCCAGACCCGGAAAGCCTTCGAGAATGCGATCGCGGTCGCGATGGCAATGGGCTGCTCAACCAACGCCATTATCCATCTGATTGCACAGGCTCGCCGCGCCGGCCAGGACATCGGCCTCGACGATTTCGAGATCGCGAGCCGCAAGGTGCCAGTGATCGCCAACGTCCGTCCGAGCGGCGATGCCTATCTGATGGAGGACTTCTTCTACGCCGGCGGCCTGCCGGCGCTGATGGGGCAGATCAAGCCGCATCTGCATCTCGATTGCGTCACCGTCACCGGCAAGACGCTGGGCGAGAACATCGAGGGCGCCGAGGTCTACAATGCCGACGTGATCCGCGGCATGGACGATCCCATCTACAAGGAGGGCGCGCTCGCCGTGCTCAAGGGCAATCTCGCGCCCGACGGCTGCGTCATAAAGCCCTCGGCCTGTGCGCCGCGCTTCCTCAAGCACACCGGACCTGCGCTGGTGTTCGACGATTATCCCGCGATGAAGAAGGCGGTCGACGATCCCAATCTCGACGTCACCGAGGACCACATCCTCATCCTGCGCAATGCGGGGCCGCAGGGCGGCCCGGGCATGCCGGAATGGGGCATGCTGCCGATCCCGACCAAGCTCGTGAAGCAGGGCGTGCGCGACATGGTGCGCATCTCGGACGCGCGCATGAGCGGCACCAGCTACGGCGCCTGCATCCTGCACGTTTCGCCGGAATCCTACATCGGCGGCCCGCTGGCGCTGGTGCAGAACGGCGACCGCATCACGCTCGACGTCGCCGCCCGCACCATCAATCTCGACGTCCCCGAAGCCGAGCTCGCAAAGCGCCGCGCCGCCTGGAAGCAGCCCGAGCGCCGCTTCGAGCGCGGCTATGGCTGGATGTTCACGAAACACATCAAGCAGGCCAATGACGGCTGCGATTTCGACTTCCTCGAGACCGATTTCGGCGCGCCGATCGGCGAGCCGTCGATTTACTGACCGTCGTTCCGGGGTGCGCGAAGCGCGAACCCGGAACCCATTTCACCGCGGTGTATGCGGCCGATGGATTCTCTGGTGCGCAATTGCGCACCATAGCTCGCCGCTGCGCGGCGCCCCGGAATGACAAGAGGATAGACCATGCCCAAACTCAGCGACGCCACCCGCAACAAGCTCAAATCCGTCTCCACCGCCACGGTCGCCACCGCGCTGTTCAAGCGCGGCCTGCGCATCCAGATGATCCAGGACGTGCATCCCGTCGGTCCTGACCAGCCGACCATGGTCGGCGAGGCCTTCACGCTGCGCTACATGCCGGCGCGCGAGGACCTCAACACCATCGACGTGTTCAAGGATCGCTCGCATCCGCAGCGCAAGGCGGTGGAGGATTGCCCGGTGGGTGCCGTGCTGGTGATGGACAGCCGCAAGGACGCGCGCGCGGCCTCGGCCGGCGCGATCCTGGTGACGCGGCTGATGAAGCGCGGCGTTGCCGGCGTCGTCACCGACGGCGGCTTTCGCGATTCCGCCGAGATCGCCAGGCTCGGCATCCCCGCCTACCATCATCGCCCGAGCGCACCGACCAACCTCACGCTGCACCAGGCGATCGAGATCAACGTCCCCATCGGCTGCGGCGATGCGCCGGTGTTTCCCGGCGACGTCATCCTGGGTGATGCCGATGGCGTCATCGTGATCCCCGCCCATCTCGCCGACGAGATCGCGAGCGAAACCTTCGAGATGACTGCCTTCGAGGACTTCGTCACCGAGGAAGTCGGCAAGGGCCGCGGCATCTTCGGCCTCTATCCCGCCACCGATCCGCAGACGCTGACCGATTTCGCGGAATGGCGGAAGAAGAACGGCCGGTAAGACGCGCCGAGATCACAGCATTTCGGGCCGGAACAGCTTCCGGTACTTGCGCGTCTCTGCGCCGGAGATCATGAACTCGCCGTCGCCGCGATAGTGAATGGTCTTCGGAAATTTGGGCGTCGTTGCCACGTGCGCCTTGACCACTTCGAAGACGAACATGTTGTACTTGTTCAGCTGACTGGCATCGACGAGCTGACATTCGAAATTGGCGTAGCACTCGTCGATCAGTGGCGCGCGCACATGCGTGCCAGGCTTGCGAGTCAGGCCGAATTCGCCGAACTTGTCGATGTCGCGTCCGGAGCTGTTGCCAATCTTCACGACCGTCGTCGCGAGGTCGACGGTCGGGATGTTGATCACGCATTGACGGCTGCCGCGGATCAGGTCGAAACTGTGGTTCGCGCTCGAGATGATGCAGGCCACCAGCGCCGGCGAGAACTCCATCATCATGTGCCAGCCCATCGCCATGATGTTGGTCTCGTCCTTGTGGGCCGAACTCACAAGGACGACGGGGCCAGGCTCGAGCAAGCGGCGGACGTTCGAAGTCGGAAAATCCCGCTTGATGTAACGTCGCATGCTCGCTCCATCTTGGCTGGGGTTAAACCCCGGCCTCCGCCATCCCCGCCGCCCACAGCGCGAACGCGTAGACGATCGCGACTTCGTCGAGCCGATCAAATCGCCCCGACGCGCCGCCATGGCCGGCGCCCATGTTGGTACGCAGGAGAACCGGGCCGCCGCCGGTCATGGTGGCGCGCAGGCGCGCGATCCATTTGGCGGGCTCCCAGTAAGTGACGCGCGGATCGGTCAGGCCGCCCATGGCGAGGATCGCCGGATACTCCTTCGCCGCGACATTGTCGTAGGGCGAGTAGGACAGGATGGTGCGAAAATCCTTCTCGCTTTCGATCGGGTTGCCCCATTCCGGCCATTCCGGCGGCGTCAGCGGCAGGGTGTCGTCGAGCATGGTGTTGAGCACGTCGACGAACGGCACCTCGGCAACGATGCCTGCGAACAATTCGCCGGCGCGGTTGGCAACCGCGCCCATCAGCATGCCGCCGGCCGAGCCGCCATGGCCGACGATGCGCTTGGCGCTGGTGTATTTCGCCGCGATCAGCGCGCGGGCGCTGGCCGCAAAGTCGTCGAACGAGTTGGTCTTCTTCTCGCGCTTGCCGTCGAGATACCAGCCCCAGCCCTTGTCGGCGCCGCCACGGATATGGGCGATGGCGTAGACGAAGCCGCGATCGACCAGCGACAGGCGGTTGGCGTTGAACGAGGCCGGCATCGCCATGCCGTAGGAGCCATAGCCGTAGAGCAGCAGCGGCGCGGTGCCGTCGAGCGTCAGGCCACGGCGGTAGAGGATCGAGACCGGCACCTCGGCGCCGTCCTGCGCCTTCGCCATGATGCGCGTGGTGACGTAGTCGGCTGCGTTGTGGCCCGACGGAATTTCCTGGCGCTTGCGCAGGGTGCGCGTGCGCTTGACCATATCGTAATCGTAGACTTCCGACGGCGTCGTCATCGACGAATAGGCAAAGCGCAGCGTCGTCGTCTCGAACTCGTAGGAGCCCATCGTATCCAGCGAATAGGCGGCCTCGTCGAAGGCGATGGCGTGCTCCTCGTTCGAGACGAGATCGCGGATCACGATCGACGGCAGCGCATTGGCGCGCTCCAGCCGCACCAGGTGTCCCGCATAGAGATCGAGGTCGATGATGTAGATGCCGGGACGATACGGGATCAGGTCGCGCCAGTTCTTGCGCTCGGGCGAGGCCAGCGGCGCGGTGACGATCTTGAAGTCGATGGCATCATCGGCATTGGTGAGGATGAAGAGCTGATCGCCGCGGTCGGCCAGCGAATATTGCACGCCTTCCTCGCGCGCGGCGACCAGGCGTGGCGGCGCGTCCGGGTTGGCGAGATCGATCAGCCGCTGCTCGCTCGTCTCGTGATCGCCGCCCGCGATCACGCAGAAGCGGCCGCTGGTGCTCTCGTGCAGATGGGTGAACCAGCCGGAATCCTGCTCTTCATAGACCAGCGTGTCGTCGGCCTGGCTGGTGCCGAGCCTGTGCCGCCACACCTGCATCGGCCGGTGGTTGTCGTCGAGGCGCACATAGAAGAAGGACTTCGCATCCGCAGCCCAGACCACGCCGCCGTCGGTCTCCTCGACGAGATCGTCGAGATCCATCCCCGTCGCCCAGTCACGCACGCGGATCGAGAAATATTCGGAGCCCTTGGTGTCGGCACTCCAGGCGTGCAGCCTGTGATCGTTCGAATGCCGGCTGCCGCCGAACTTGAAATATTTGTGGTCCTTGGCGAGCGCGTCGCCGTCGAGCACGATCTCACCGTCGCCGCCACCGCGCGGCATGCGGCCGAACAGCTCGTGCTGGCCGCCCTCGCGGAATCTGCGGAAATAGGCGAAGGGCCCGTCGGGCGACGGCACGCTGGAATCGTCCTCCTTGATCCGTCCGCGCATCTCGCGCACCAGTGTCTTCTGCAAGGCCGCGGTATGGCCGAGCAGGCTCTCGGTGTAGACGTTCTCCTCATCCAGATATTTGCGGATGTCGGGGTCGAGCACACCGGGATCCCGCAGCACCTCCTGCCACTTCTCGTCCTTCAGCCAGGCATAATCGTCGGTCACGGTGATGCCGTGCCGCGTGAAGGAATGCGGCCGGCGCGGGGCGACGGGGGGCTGGGAAGGGTTTTTGGCTTGGGTCACTCGGTCCTCGTTCATGTCCGTGCGTCGCGGCTCTTCGCCTCTCCCCGCTTGCGGGGAGAGGCCGGATTGCATCGAAGATGCAATCCGGGTGAGGGGGACTCTCCGCGAATCCAACTATCGCCGTCCTTGGGGAGGCTCCCCCTCACCCCGACCCTCTCCCCGCAAGCGGGGCGAGGGAGCAGATGCACTGCCTTATATCGTCCTGTTTCCGCGAATTGCCAGCGCCGCTGCGCCAAGTCGCCGGGTTGTTGATCAGCCCCTTGTGTGCTTTAGGCTCCATATCCCCGCCGCCGGTCCAGCCTGATGCTGTTCAATTCCTACCCGTTCATCCTGCTGTTCCTGCCCCTCGTGCTGGCGGGCTATTTCTGGCTCGGGCGGCGCAGCAACCTGACACCGGTGATCTGGCTGGCGCTGGCTTCGCTCGCCTTCTACGCCATCGGCAGCTGGCAGTTCGTGGCCCTGCTGCTGCTCTCGATCGCCTTCAACTACGGCGTCGGCCGTCTCCTGATCGTGGCGAAGCTCAGGCCCTCACAACGAAAGGCGGTGCTCGCGCTCGGCGTCGCCGGCGATCTCGTCGTGCTCGGCATCTTCAAATATGCCGGCTTCGTCACCGAAAATCTCAACGCGCTGTTCGGCACGCATGCCGCGGTCCACATCCTGCTGCCGGTCGGCATCTCCTTCTACACCTTCACGCAGATCGCGTTCCTGGTCGACGCGTATCGCGGCCAGGTCGCGGCCTATGCGCTGCCGCATTACGCGCTGTTCGTGATCTATTTCCCGCATCTGATTGCCGGACCCATCCTTCACCACAAGGACATGATCCCGCAATTCGAACGGGAGGAGAGCAAGCGGCCGGACGGGCATCTGATGTTGTGCGGCGTGATCATCTTCGCGGTCGGCCTGTTCAAGAAGACCTGCCTTGCCGACGGCATCCAGCCGCTGGTCGCGCTCGCCTTCGAGGCGCGCTCGCCGAGCTTCGATCAAGCCTGGTGTGGTGCGCTCGCCTACACGTTCCAGCTCTATTTCGACTTCTCCGGCTATTCCGACATGGCGATCGGGATCTCGCTGATGTTCGGCATCTTCCTGCCGGTCAACTTCAACTCACCTTACAAGGCCACCAGCATCGTCGATTTCTGGCGGCGCTGGCACATGACCCTGTCGCAATTCCTGCGCGACTATCTCTACATCCCGCTCGGCGGCAACAGGCGCGGCCGCGCGCTCCGCTACGTCAATCTGATGATCACGATGCTGCTCGGCGGGCTCTGGCACGGCGCGGCCTGGACTTTTGTCATCTGGGGCGCGCTGCACGGCGCCTATCTCTGCGCCAATCACGCCTTCAATGCGCTCGCGCCTGATGTTCCGCCGTTGTTGGCACGCCCGGCCCGTATTGCCGGCGCCGTGCTGACCTTCCTCGCCGTCGTCGTCGCCTGGGTGTTTTTCCGTGCCGCGAGTGTGGAATGGGCGCTGCGGGTGCTCCACGCCATGGCCGACCCTTCGAACATCGTCTTCGGCCGCGAGGAGATCGCGGCCCTCGTCCTCATCGCGGTGTATGCCGCGCTGGTGTGGCTGGCGCCGAATACGCAAGCGATCATGGGATATGACCACGACAACCGCAGGGTCGGCGAAGCCCTGCGCGCCGGGTACATGCGGCCGCTGTTCTTCTATGGCGCGTCCCTGGTGCTCGCATTCGGGCTGCTCGGTATCCAGAGCCACAGCGAATTCATCTATTTCAGGTTCTGATGCGCGGGGCGTTCACACAACTGAGGCGCCTTCTGCTCGCCAGCATCGCGTGCGTGCTGGGCGCGGCTTTGCTCATCTATGCCGTCGATCCCTTGCAGCTGTTCCGCGCCTCGCGGCTTCCGGCGTTCTATTCCGATGACACGCGCGTGCAGAATGCCGGACTGATCCGCAGCCAGTCGTTCGACACCGCCTTCATGGGCACCTCGCTCGCGATTCATTTCCGCCAGAGCGACATCGACCGCGCGCTCGGCGTGCATTCGCTCAAGCTGGCGATGACCGGCTCCAATTCGCGCCAGCAAGGTTTCGTGCTGGAGCAGGCGATCGAGCGCGGCGCGCGGCGCGTGATCTGGGCGATGGACGATTTCATCTTCGTCGATGCCGCCGACATCGAGACGGATCCCTATCTGTCCGTCGATCTCTATCGCAGGACGGCGAAGGGCATCGCCTCCTATCTGTTCAGCGCGGCGATGGCCAAGGAATCCCTGTTCGCGCTGCTGCGCTCGGTTCCGCCATTGCGTCAGCCGCTGACCCGGGCGGCGCCTTATCTCCCGGTGAAGTTCGCGCTGTCGGATGTGGACGACATCTACGCGCTGCCGCGGAATTTCGATCTCGCGCGCGACTACAATGCGAAGAAGACGCTGGCCGCCTTCGCCTACATCACCAGTCCCGTGCGCAGCCGCTTCCTCGGCGAAGGCTACGGCTATGATGCCATGATCCGGCATTTCGAGCAGGATGCCGTCGGCCTGATCGCACGCCATCCCGGCGTGACCTTCGACGTCTATTTCCCGCCCTATTCGATCCTGCAATTCGTCGCGATGCGCGATGCCTCGCCGGAGACGTTGAAGATCGTCACCGATCTCACGGCGGTGATTGCCCAGCGCCTGACGCAGCTTCCCAACGTCCGCCTGCACGATTTCCGCGCGATCAAGCAGGTGACGCACGATCTGAACAATTACGGCGACGTCATCCACCATTCGCCGGTGGTGGACGCGATGGTGCTGAGATGGCTGGCGAGCGGGGAGTATCGGGTTGATCCCGGCAAGCCGACTGCGTCGCTGGATGAGCTGAAGGCGCAGGTCGAGGCGTATCGCGTCGAGCACTGATCTTCCCCTCTCCCCTTGTGGGAGAGGGTGGCTCGCCGCGAAGCGGCGAGACGGGTGAGGGGTTCTCTCCGCGAGTCCATCTTGTAGTATGGATTGTGGAGAGAACCCCTCATCCGGTGCTTCGCGCCACCTTCTCCCACAAGGGGAGAAGGAAGAGCGATGGCGGAGTTTGTGACTCCTACGCCGCCACCTCGTCCCCGAGATACGACACCGCCGCTTCCAGCCCGCCCTTGCCGTGCGGGATCTTCAGCGCGTTCAGGCCGACCTCGATCACCCCGAGCGTGCCGAGCAGCATCGGGGCGTTCACGTGGCCCATATGGGCGATGCGGAAAGCCTGGCCCGAGAGGTCGCCGATGCCGGTGCCGAGCACGACGCCGCATTTGTCCTTGCAGTAGCGCTGCAGCACGGCGGGGTCGTGGCCGTTGCTCATGGTCACCGTGGTCACGGTGTTGGAGCGCTCGTTGGCCTCGGCGACGTTGAAGCCGAGCACCTGGCCCTCGGCCCAGACGGAAACCGCGCGGCGCGCGGCTTCGCCCAGCAGGCTGTGGCGGCGGAAGGCGTTCTCGAGGCCTTCCTCGTGCAGCATGTCGATCGCCTTGCGCAGCGCGAACAACAGATGCACCGGCGCGGTGCCGGCATATTTGCGGTAATTCTCGGTGCCCTCGCGCTCGCTCCAGCTCCAATAGGGCGTCGACATGTTGGCCTTCTTGTGCACCTCGAGTGCGCGCGCATTGGCGGCGACGAAGCCGAGGCCGGGCGGCGTCATCAGGCCCTTCTGCGAGCCGGACATCGCGACGTCGATGCCCCATTTGTCCATCTCGAACTTCATGCAGCCGAGCGAGGCCACTGTGTCGACCATGTACAGCGCGGGATGGCCGCTCGCCTTGATCGCCTTGCCGATCGCCTCGATGTCGTTCTGCACGCCCGAAGCGGTGTCGACCTGGACCACGACGACGGCCTTGATGGTGTGCTCCTTGTCGCGGCGCAGGCGCTCCTCGACCTCGTGCGGCCGCACCGCGCGGCGCCAGTCGCCCTTGAGCACCTCGACCTCGGCGCCCATCAGCGCCGCCGCATTGCCCCAGCCGATCGCGAAGCGCCCGCTCTCCAGCACCAGCACCTTGTCGCCGCGCGACAGCACGTTGCTGAGCGCCGCTTCCCAGGCGCCGTGGCCGTTGGCGATGTAGATGTAGGACTTGCCCTTGGTCGCGAACAGTTTCGAGATGTCGCCGAGCAGGCTTTCGGTGAGGTCGAGCATCTCCTTGGAGTAGATGTCGATCGCCGGACGATGCATCGCCCGCAGCACCTCGTCGGGCATCGTGGTGGGCCCGGGGATGGCCAGAAACTCCCGGCCCGCGCGAACGGTCATTGCTGTCGGTCCTTATTGCCAGAGAACAAATCGGTGGGTGGCTGTGACAATGGTTTTACGCGGGGCGGGGGCCTTGGAAAAGCGTCCAAAACGCAGGTCTGGTTATCGCTTGGTCTCGCGGCAGCCGGCGGCCTCCGCCTCTTCCACCGAGCAGAACCAGCGGGTGCCCTTGCTGATCTTCATCTTGATCTGGGTGTACCAGCGGCTGGTCGGCTGGTGATAGATGCATTCGCCGGCGCTGTTGACGTTGCCCTTGATGGTGCAGTCCGGGGAGGGCGCGACCGGCCCCGAGGCCGAGGCGAGCAGCACCGCATGCGCGCCGTCAGGCGGCCTGGTCGCGCCCAGGATCTGCGTCTTCTTGTTGCGGACGCGCCAGTCCCAGGGCGCGATGAAGGCGCCCTGCCACATCCCGGCTTTCGCCTCACGCGCGGCCTTTTCGTCTGCTTCGTAATCGTGGGACACCCGGGTGTAGGCCAGCGCCCAGCCGCTGCGCACCAGCCATTTCTGGATGTCCTCGCCGCCGACCTCGCAACGCGCCACGGTGCGGCCGCGCCGGTCGATCGAGCGGGCGTGGCAGACCCAGTTCTTGCCGTCGGCGTATTTGGCGAGCTCGTCGCGCGCCGCGATACCGCAGGTCCAGCGCTCGGTCTTGTTGTTGAGGCAGAGCTGATCGACCGCGGGCGCGTCGATGCCACCGAGCCGGACCCGTGTATTGCCGATCACGACGGCATCGCCGGAGCGAACCTTAGCCGTGCCGGTGATGTCGGCCGCGTGGGCGAGCGAGGGGAGAGCGAGGAGAGACAGCGCAATCAGGAATTTTCGCAACATGCCGGTCCGCGTGTGATGAAACGATCGATAAGCCGCGCAATTGTGGTCGGCTTTTGGCCGCCGGGCCAGCTTATGTCCGACAGATGGGCTTTCAACTTCCCGTCATTGCGGCTCTCTCTCACCCTCCCCTGGAGGGGGAGGGTCGGCATGCGATCGAGCGAAGCGAGATTGCGTGACGGGGTGGGGTGATCTCTCAACACGGGCACAGTTCGTCGTGGAGAGACCGTCACCCCACCCCGCTCGCGCTACGCGCGATCGACCCTCCCCCTCCAGGGGAGGGTAAGAGGACACATCACCCCCGCGCCATCGCCCGCTTCGCGATCGCCAATCCCATCAGCACGAAGGCCGAGGTCACCTCCGGCCCGCCCACCAGGATCCGCGTCGGCGTCTTCATCTTGTTCCACTCATAGGCGCGGAACGGACCGCGGCGGCCGCCCTCGCCGAGGCTGGCGACGATCACGTTCAGCGCCGGCGCGAAGGCGCGCGGGTCGGCCCCGAGATGGCCGAGCGCGATCAGCGCCAGCGCCGCGTCGAATACGTTCATCTCCGCGGCCATCAGCTCGCCTTTGACGTAGGACAGCACGCGATGGCGGATGAAGTCGAAATCGCCGCCAGGGTCGACCGCGGCCTGCGCCGCCAGCGGCAGCGCCAGGAAGGCGGCATAGCAGCGGCCGAAATAGGCGCTGTAGAGTTCCGGCAGGTAATAGATGTGCGAGCGCGGATTGGCGAAGGCGCCGCTCGCGGCCAGCCGCTTCTGGAAACCGATGATGCGATGCACCGTGGCGAGCCGCGACGGCGTCTCCAGAACTTTCCAGCGCGAAAGGTTGCGGAAGCTGACCTCGAGAATGTCGAGATTGAGCGTCGGATCGAGATCGTTGCCGTAGGGACGCTCGCCCCTGAGGTTGTCGATCCAGGTCGCGACGCCGCCCTCGTAGTCGATGTTGTCGTTGAGCGGGACGGTCACGCGCGGCTCGTTGACGCCGGCGCGCACCTGGTAGCCGGCGTAGAAATCCAGCAGCGGCTGGTCGATGATCGCATCAAGGCAGCCGGCCTGCGTCGCCGCGGAGATCGAGCAGGCCGTGGTGTCGCAATCCGGCACGTAGATGCCGAAGCCGAGGTCCTGCTTGATCTGCGCGAAGAAGCGCGAGAAGCGCGGATGCGGCGCGGGCGCCAGCGCAGTGACGACGTTGAAGCGCGCGCCGTCGATGCCCTCGACCTCCTCGCGGCTGATGTTGACGCAGAAATCCACCATGTCGGCGATGGCGCGCTCCGCTGCAACCTTGTCGGCCGGTGAGGCGAGCCCGGTCTCGCCATAGCTCAGCAGCGCTTCGATGAAGAACGCGTCGTAATAGGCCGAGCGGTGACGGATCTGCACCGGCTCCCACATCGGCTCGGCAATCCCGCGCCACGGCGGATTGACGACGGCGGCGGCCTTCGAGCGCGCGATGAAGACGCGGGCGAGGTTGAACAGCAGCGAGGAGTTCTTGTAGCCCCGGGCGTTGAGGCCCGTGAGCGCCATGATCAGCTCGCGGCCGCGGAAATCCGGATCGCCGATCAGGTTGAAGGCGGCATAGGTCGGCAGAAAGCCGTTTCGGCGGTACGAGCCGAGCAGATGCTGCGCGCAGTCGCGGATCACGCCGTCGATCTGCGCCTGCGGCGGCGCCGAGCTGATGAATATCGCCGGCGGCGGCTTGGGATGGTCGAGCGCGATGCCGTCGACGAGATCGGCGACCGGCTGGCCGACCGTCCCCCAATCGGGCTCGGCCTCGTCGCGGGCGCGAACCAGCGCCGCGCGCAGCGCCGTCAGCCGGGCCTCGTCACGCAGCTCGGGCAGTCCAGCCCGCCGCAACAGCACCCGCAGTGCGGGATTGCCGAGCGCGGTCTTGTAGAACTTGGCCAGATGCGGATCGCCGCTGGTGGTGGCAGACAATACGGGATCGCAGACATCGTAAAGCGAAGGGCCGTCCTTCGGCGCCAGCAGCGCCCGGCAGGCGGCGCCGGCAAAATATTGAAAGCTCATGAAATACCTGGTCGCGGGACTTTGGCGGGTTCTGGCCGGGGGCCGGCCAGCGCGCTCCCAGCCCCGCGCCACCCCCTGCAAGTCGTTGAAAAGGCTACCCGGATTCGCAGGAAATACAAATGTGATGGAGGTCACGGAAAAAGCCGGCACGAGAGCTGCATAATCAGCCCCGCAAGGCTACGGACACGTGGCCAAATCCAGAAATCTGATCGGGAGAATTAGCAAACATATTCAATATCTTAGCTCAAATTTTGGGCAATCTATTGCCGGGCGCCCTATATCCGGTTAAAGGTTTGTTTGGTGCGGCGCCGCAAATTGCGCGCAATTCGGGGGCACATCCCCGGCCAATCCCTCAAACCTAAAGACGCTATCGCGCTACTCAAACAGTGTGCGCGTGCTTGGCTGGTCTTTGGCACAGGAAACGAACCGAGATGAATCTAAAGCAGCTCGACCTTTCCCGACGCACCATCGCGTTGGCCGCGGCCATGATCGGCACGGTCTCGCTGGTGATCGGCGCCCATGCTGCTCTCAACATGCGGGCGATCGATGCCGCCAAGGCCGTCTCGACCGACCAGATCACCGGTTCGATCGGCCAGAGCTCGCGCCTGGCGCTGGTCATCGGCAATGGACATTATCCCGACGCCAGCGCGCCGCTGACGCAGTCGATCAACGACGCCCGCGCGCTGTCCTCGTCCCTGCGCAAGAACGGTTTTGACGTCGATATGGTGGAAGACGCGACCAAGGACGACATGGTCCGCGCCGTGGCCCGCCTGAAGTCCCGGATCAAGCGCGACACCGTCGTCATGCTGTTCTTCGGCGGCTACGGCGTGCAGGCCGGTCGCGAGAGCTACATGCTGCCGGTCGATGCCGTGATCTGGAAGGAAAGCGACGTCCGCCGCCAGGGCGTCTCGATCGACGGCGTGCTCGACATGATGAAGGAGCAGGGCGCCAAGGCCAAGCTCGTCGTCGTCGACGCCTCGCGCCGCAACCCCTACGAGCGCCGCTTCCGCTCCTACAGCCATGGCCTCGCGCCGATCAGCGCGTCCGAAAATGCGCTGATCCTCTCCTCCGCCTCGCCCGGCAAGGTCGTCGACGACGGCAAGGGCGAGCACAGCGTGCTGGTCAGCGAGTTCCTGAACAACCTCAATGCAAAGGGCAGCGCCGAAAGCGTCTTCAACAAGACCCGCGTCGCCATCTCCCGTGCCAGCGAAGGCGATCAGGTCCCGACCGTCTCCTCCTCGCTGCTCGAAGACGTCCATTTCGGCGAAGCCGGCGGCTAGGTCTTCTTACCCTCCCCTGGAGGGGAGGTTGATCGCGCGAAGCGCGAGCGGGGTGATCTCTTCACTCGGGCACCGCTTCAATGGATGGACTGTCACCCCACCCCGCTTCGCATTTCGCTACGCTGCATGCGAAGCGACCCTCCCCCTCCAGGGGAGGGTGAAGCATCCCGCTTCTCCACTTTTTACTTCGCCGCTTCCGCGGCCATCACCGGACGCACCGGATCGCCTTCACGCAAGAGCGCACCGGCGCGGGCGACGACGACATCGCCGTCGTTGAGGCCCTCGCGGACCTCGATATTGCCGCCCGACATCAAGCCGACCTCGACACGCTTGGTCTCGACGCGGTTGCGGCGGATCACCTGGACCACGGTGCCGGCCGAGGAATATTGCACCGCCGTCAGCGGCACCGCGACGTTGCAGCTCTGTCCGGTCTTGATCAGCGCACGCCCGCTCGCCTTCAGCAGTAGCCGCTTTTGCGAGGAGATGCCGATATAGACCATGCCTTGCTGGATGTTGGGCTCGATGGTCGGGCCGATGCGGCGGACCTTGCCCTCGACGTCGCCGCTACCTGCGATCCGCACCGTCGCGGGCTGGTTGACGGCGAGCTTGCGCACATCGGTGGTGGCCACGAGGCCGACGAGATCGTATTCGCTGCGCGCCACGATCGTGAACAGCGCCTCGCCCTTGGCCGAGGCGAAATTGCCGATCTGCGCCGTCGACGTCGCGATCACGCCCGCCACGGGCGCGGTGACCTGCAGCGTACCGCCCTCGGGGAGCGCCAGTCGCGCCAGCACCTGGCCGGCGGTGGTGGTGTCGCCGGCTTCCGCCAGCACGTCCGTGACCTTGAGGCCGGGACGTTCGGGCCGTACCGAGGTCTCCTCGCGCGCGATGATCGTGCCGGTGGCCTCGACGATGTCGGAGAAGCAGGACTTTGCGACTTTCAGCACCGTGACCGCCGGCCCCTTGGGCGCCTCGTCATCGGCGGCTCTGGCCGGAGACTGACCAAGGACCAGCAGGCCGGCTACGGCCGCGGGATACAGGCTACGAACGACGGCACGGGGCAAATGACGCATCGGAAATTCCACGGGGGCTATGCTTCCAATCGATAGCAGATGGCGGGGGCGCGGACTACGGCGGCGTCGCCCCCAAAAAAGCAGGCCACGCGGCCGCGGGCCGTCGCGGCAAGTCCTTGACGACAAGTCCTTGATGACAAGTCTTTGATTAGTCGCGGGATTGAGCGACAGGTTCGCTTCTCATTGGTGGGGTGCCGCAGCCAGCTCTACTCCCAAAGTGCGGACTCTCACGGTCTTCTCATCACCCAGATCCCCCTGTATGGGAGTAAGGTCAGGAAGACGCGGTATCGCGACCGCACAGCTCCGGGTTGAAGCGGGATGCAACGGTTCGTCTGCGAGCAGAATATCGTTCATTTCGAGCGGCTGCTGCATGAAACGGCCGATCCGACGGTGCAGAACACCGTGCGCCCCCTGCTGGCATCAGCGAAGCGGCAGCTGGCGCTGCTGAATTCGGTGGCGTCAGGGGCCGACGCGACGCCGCTCGAACAGCGCAGGCGGCAGCACGGCGACGCCGACACGATCCGGCGGCAATTCCAGCCCGAGTTCGATGCCTCACCGCATCCCTATATGCTGCTGGACCCGGGGCCGGGCCTGGTGATCATCGACATCAACGATGCCTACGCAACCGCAACCTTGACCGACCGGGCCGAAATCGTCGGCCGGTCGCTGTTCGAGATATTCCCTGACAATCCTGACGATCCGCTCGCCGATGGCGTCAGCAATCTCTACAGCAGCCTGAGGATCGTCGGCGAAACCGGGCGGGCGCATGCCATGGCAATCCAGCGCTACGACATCCGGAATCCCGACGGTACCTTCGTCGAGCGCCATTGGCAGCCGATCAATTCGCCGATCCACGACACGACGGGCCATCTGGCTTACCTGCTGCACCACGTCGAGGACGTCACTGCGCAGGTTGCGGCGCGGCCGTAATCTGTCCGTCAGCCGCGGCGTTCGCCCAGCAGCTTGCCGGTGGCCCGATCAATCAAATGCAGGCGCGTGCAGGCGGGACAGGATACGGAAATGTGCGTGTGCCCGGCCGGCTCCTCGCCAAGCCGATGCTGCACGTTCATTCCCGTCTGGGGACATTTGAAGACGATCTGACGGTCCATGACCCTCATATGACGGCACGGCGCGCTTTCGGGAATTACGGATGTTTACGTAGGTCGGCCCCCTCACGGCAGGTTCAGAAACTCCACCCAGTTCGGCTTCTTGCCGGTGGGGTAGGATTTCAGCTTGGACAGCGCGCCGCTGCCCTGGTCGATCGCGTAGACCGTCATGCTGTCGGAGAGCTCGCCGACCGCGGCGAGGTAGCGGCCGGAGGGGTCGATGTGGAAGCCGCGCGGCTGCTTCTCGGTCGGCACGCTGCCGATCGTGGTCAGCCTGCCGCTTGATCCGTCCACCTTGTAGGCGGTGAGCGTGTTGGTGGTCCGCTCGGAGGCGTAGAGGAAGCGGCCGTCCGGGGTGATATGGATGTCGGCGGCCCAGGGTTTCTTATCAGGGTCCTTTCCTGAGAAGCCTTCCGGCAGCGCGGTGGTGCGCTGGATCTCGTCCCAGGCGCCGCTCCTGGCCTCGTAGGTGAACGCCGCGACGTCGCCGTTCAGCTCGTGGACGAGATAGACGAACTTGCCATTGGGGTGGAACACGAAGTGCCGCGGTCCCGATTTCTCCGGCACCTTGTGGGCCGGCGGATCGCTCGGCGTCAGCGTGCCGGCCGCGGCATCGAACGCGAAGGCCAGCACCTGATCGGAGCCGAGATTGGTCGCGAACACGAAGCGGTTGTCGGGCGAGGGCAGGAAGGCGTGGGCATTCAGCCCGGTCGGAACCACCTGCTTCGGCTCGCCGGCGACGCCGTTTGCGCCAAGCGGATTCAGCGCGACCTTGTTGCCGCCATAGGAGGCGCTGAACAGGAACCTGCCGCTGCGGTCGACGGCGATATTGGCCATGCTGTCGGCCAGCGGTCCGTTGCCGATAGGGCTGAGCTGGCCGGTCTTGGGATCGATCGCGAAGCTCACCGCGAGGTATGGCTGCGAGCGGACACCGGCAATCAGCACGCGGTGGTCGGGCGTGATCGCGAGCGGCGTCGAGGAGCCGGGCTTCTCGACGCCCTTGAAGGCGGCCGTCTGCACGGGCGTCATCTCGCCGCTCTCGGTCATCTTGAACACGCTGATGTCGTTGCTGTCGGCGTTGCCGACATAGGCGTAGGTCTCGGCCATGCCGGCACGGACTCCAGAAATGAGAGTGAGGACAGCGAACAGGGTGGTGGCGATCGCAGCGCGTGGCGCGCTGGATGCGATGCGTCGGCTCGGTCTCGACATGGGCTCCTCCTGAAGGCCGCGTCGCGGCATTGTCGTTTTGCGGGCAAGGATAGCGGGCGGTGCTCCGCCGCACCAAATTCCAATTGGGATCGATCGATGCCGAAATTGCATCGGTTGCCGCTGAAGGCTTCCGCACCGCCGCGGTGCGGGAGGGCCGATGCGGGCCGGCCCGAATTTGGCGGGCATCATGCGAACCAAAGCCGCGCCAGCGCATTGAACCCGCATGCCCCGCGAAAACGATCTCGAAGGCAAGCCCGACATGGGTGGCAAGCATGGCGGCCAGGCCGGCCTGCCGAAGTCGCCGCCGCGCCCGCAGCAGGGCGAGCGCGACGAGGACGTCGTGGCAAAGCGCCACACCGGCCAAACCGATCACGCCTCGCCGCCGACCAAACCAAAATAGCGCTTCGCCGCGCGGTCGTGCCGCGCCTCGCGTCGGGAACGGCCAGATCGCTGTGCCGTTACCCCGGTCCTGCGGGCGCGAGATGAAAACGGAGGCTGGCTCGTGTTTTGGATCTATTGGGACACCGCCTGGTCGCTGATCGTCAGCGGCATCTGGGTCGCCACCATCGTCAGCCACCCCGACTCCGAATTTGTCGAAGTGCAGGCTGCCAGACGGCCGATGTGAACCATCGTCTCCGTTGAGACGTTGGTTGCCCGATCGCGGCTTCGCCTCACCGTGAGGTTCGCGGTCCGAGGTCCGGTCTGGATTCGCCTCCGTTTCCGGACCTCGTCCTCCCCGCCCGTGCCGGATCGCTGCATCGCCGCCAGCGTCCAATGCGCCGCCGCGCGCTTGACCTAGATCATGCAGGGACAGCCCGTTTCATGGAGAATTCGCGCAATCTGTGAGGTTGAAGTGTCCATCGATCATTCGCGAATCTCGTCGCCGGCGTTCCGTTCGAAAATCATGTCAGCTGACGAGGCCGCGACGCTGGTGCCACACGGTGCGAATGTCGGCATGAGCGGCTTCACCGGGTCGGGACATCCGAAGGCCGTTCCGATGGCCCTGGCGCGCCGGATCGAGCAGGCGCATGCACGCGGCGACCAGCTTCGGATCGGCGTGTGGACCGGCGCTTCGACCGCGCCCGAGCTGGATGGCGCGCTCGCCAAGGTCAACGGCATCGAGTTGCGCCTGCCCTATCAATCCGATCCCGTCACGCGTGAGCGCATCAATGCCGGCGCGATGGACTACATCGACATTCATCTCAGCCATGTCGCGCAGTTCGCCTGGTTCGGCTTTCTCGGACATCTCGACGTCGCGCTGATCGAGGTCACCGCCATCCTGCCGGACGGCACTCTGGTGCCCTCGGCCTCCGTCGGCAACAACAAGACCTGGCTGGATCAGGCCGACCGCATCATCCTCGAGGTCAATTCCGGCGTGAGCACGGCCCTGCACGGCATGCACGACATCTACTACGGCACGAGGCTGCCGCCGCACCGCAAGCCCATCCCCATCGTCTCGCCCGGCGACAGGATCGGCGACACCGCGTTTCGCTGCGATCCGAACAAGGTGATTGCCGTGGTCGAGACCAATGCTCCCGATCGCGACACGACCTTCACCCAACCCGACGCGACGTCAAAGGCCATCGCCGGCCATGTTCTCGATTTTTTCAGCCATGAGGTTCGCCGCGGCCGGCTGCCGCCGGAACTGCTGCCGATCCAGTCCGGGGTCGGCAACGTCGCCAATGCCGTGATGGCGGGCCTCGAGGACGGCCCCTTCGGCCGGCTGACCGCCTACACCGAGGTGCTGCAGGACGGCATGCTGAACCTGCTGCGCTCGGACCGCATGATGCTCGCGTCCGCCACCGCGCTGTCGCTCAGCGCAGCCGCGACCAGGCAGTTCAACAGCGAGATCGACAGGCTGAAGCACAAGATCGTGCTGCGCACGCAGGAGATCTCGAACCATCCGGAGGTCATCCGGCGGCTCGGCGTCATCGCCATGAACGGCCTGATCGAGGCCGACATCTACGGCAACGTCAACTCGACCCACATTCGCGGCACCGCCATCATGAACGGCATCGGCGGCTCCGGCGATTTTTCCCGCAACGCCTATCTCTCGATCTTCATGACACCATCGACCGCGAAGGGCGGATCGATCTCGGCCATCGTGCCGATGGTCACGCATGTCGATCACACCGAGCATGACGTGCAGATCATCGTGACGGAGCAGGGCCTCGCCGATCTGCGCGGCCTCTCGCCCAAGCAGCGCGCCGCAAGCATCATCGGCAATGCGGCGCATCCCTCGTTCAGACCGGCGCTTCAGGATTATTTCGATCGCGCCTGCAGGCTCTCGCCCGGAAAGCACACGCCGCATCTGCTCGACGAGGCCTTCCGCATGATCAAGGCCACGGGCTGAAGGACGCGCCTCAGGCCGCCGCCTGCGCCGCCAGCAATTGCTTCAGTTTCGCCGCCGGCACCGCCGGGCTGAACAGCCAGCCCTGCATCTGGCTGCAGCCGAGCTGGCGCAGCACCCCGCGCTGGGCCTCAGTCTCGACGCCTTCGGCGGTCGTCGCCATGTGGCGGGCCGCGGCCATGTGCACCACGGCCTGCACGATCGGCGAGGAATCCTCGGGCTCGCCGATATCGCTGATGAAGCTGCGGTCGATCTTGATCTTGTCGAACGGGAAGCGGTGCAGATAGCTCAGCGACGAATAGCCGGTGCCGAAATCGTCGAGCGCGATGCGTACGCCGAGCTCGCGCAGCTGCTGCAGGATCGTCAGCGCCTCCTCGTCGTCGCGGATCAAGACGGTCTCGGTGATCTCGAGCTCCAGCCGTCCCGGCGCCAGCCCCGATTCCGCGAGGGCAGCCGCGACCTTGAGCGCCAGCGTCCGCGAGCGGAACTGCACCGGCGAGACGTTGACGGCGATGTGAATCTGGCCGGGCCATGATGCGGCCTCGCTGCAGGCCTGCTTCAGCACCCATTCGCCGATCTCGCCGATCAGGCCGGTGTCTTCCGCGACCGGAATGAAGTCGGCGGGCGAAACCATGCCGCGCTCGGGGTGACGCCAGCGCAGCAGCGCCTCGCAGCCGGTGACGACATTGGCCTTGAGATCGACCAGCGGCTGGTAGTGCACCTCGAACTCGCCGCGAGCCAGCGCCTGCCGCAGATCGAGCTCGAGCTGGCGGCGCTCCTTCGCCTTGGCGTCGTATTCGGGCGCGAAGACCCGGCAGGTGCGGCGCCCTTCCGACTTCGCCGCGTACATCGCCAGATCGGCGCGCTTGAGCAGGTCGTCGGGATTGTCGCCATGGTCGGGCGCGATCGCGATGCCGATGCTGACATCGGTCGGGATGTCCTGGCCCTTGCAATCCACCGGCATGCGCAACGCCTTGAGAATGTTCTCCGCCAGCGCCGTCAGCTCGGCCGGATCGCGCGTGCCGGCCTTGACGATGGCGAACTCGTCGCCTCCGAGCCGCGCGACGAGGTCGTTGCCGGACACGCAGGCGCGCAGGCGGTTCGCCACCTGGCGCAGCAGCTCGTCGCCGACCTCGTGTCCGAGCGAATCGTTGACGCCCTTGAACTCGTCGACGTCGATATAGAGGATGGCGAACGGCTTGCCCTCGCCGAGATCGGCAACGCGCCGCTCCAGATGCCCGCGCATCAGCACGCGGTTGGGCAGGTCGGTCAGCGCGTCGTAATGCGCCATATGCGCGATGCGCTCGTCGGCGCGGATGCGCGCGGTGACGTCCTCGTGGGTGGCGAGCCAGCCGCCGGCGGCGCCGGGCTGGTTCTTGATCTCGATCAGGCGGCCGTCGGCGGTCTCCACGATGGTGTTCTGGAAGCGCCCGACATTGCTGAGGATGTCGTCGCAATAGGATTCGACGTCGCCGTGGAAGGAGCCGGTGTCGTGACGATGCCGGATCACGTCGCGGAAATGGACGCCGGGCTTCACCAATTCGGCGGACAGGCCATACATCTCGATGTAACGCCGGCTGCAGACGATCAGCCGCTCGTCCTGATCGAACATCAGGAGCCCTTGCGTCATCGTGTTCATCGCGGTGTCGAGCCGCTGCTTCTCGAACGAGAGCCGGCGCGTCACCTGGCGGAAGATCAGGAACAGCGTGAGCACCAGAAGGCCGATCGACAGCACGGCGACGGTGACGAAGAATTTCGTCTGGGTGCGCCAGGTCGCGAGCGCCGCGTCCAGCGACTTGGTCGCGATCACGACCAGCGGTTCGCCCGTCAGCAGGCGCGAGGCGACGATGCGGTCCTTGCCGTCGACCGGGCTCACGAGCTGCGTGGAGACGACGGTGCGCTGAAACACCTCCATCTGCCCCGGCGTGCCCTTGCGAAAATTCTGCCCGATCATCGCGTCGACATGCGGGATGCGCGCCAGCAACTGGCCGTTCTGATGATACATCGCGACCGAGGAATCCTCGCCGAGCCCGGTCGAGGCAAAGAAGGATTCGAGCTGCTCGGGCGTGATCGCGCGTGAGACCAGCCCGAGGAATTCGCCGTGCGGACCTGACACGCGGCGGGCGAATACGATCGCCGGTCCGCTGCCGAACCGCCCCGGCACGACCTCCACCTCTTCCTGCGCGACAGGATCGTCCTTGAGGCGGTTGAAATAGCCGCGGTCGGCGACCGAGATGTCGGCGACCGGCCAACGCCGCGACGAGTTGATCAGCATGCCCCTGGAATCGAACAGATTGGCGCCGGCAACGTCGGACCAGCCGCTGGCTTTCGCACGCAGCACCTCGTGCATCGCCAGCGTGCCCATCTCGCTGCGGAAGATTTCGGCGGATTCGATGCCATGTCCTTCGAAGTCATGGCTCTCGAGCTCGGTGATGATGCTCTTCTGGAGCACCGCGAAATCCTCGAACTCGCGGTCGAAATGCCGGGCCAGCAGGCGCACCGAATTTTCAAGGCTGTCGCGGCCGCTCTCGATCGCATTCTGCCGGAAGCGGTCGACGGTGAGCGCGGTGCCGACGGCGGTTGCGGCCATCAGCACGAAGCCGCCGACGATCAGCCATGTCAGTGGCGCTCCCCGCCAGCGACGGAGCAACGCGCGCATGCGCGCGGTCCATCGGATCGATGTGCCCATCCAGCCCTCCCGTGGGATGCAAGATGCGGCAAAACCGACAAGACCCCGTTACCATTGAAGGTTAGGGAAAGATGAACCGAAACAAAATCAGAGGGTTGGTTCCGTCCCAGCGGCCGTGCCCACCCTCTGTCTCGATGGATAGAGGTGGTGGGCGCGCTACGCTTTGCCCACCCTTGAGACCAACTACGAAGCCGTCCTCACCGCTTGATCTCCCATTTCAACGCCTCCGCATTGCCCTTGGCGAACATCGCGGGGACGTCGAACTTGCCGGTCTTGAGGTCATAGCGGCATTTCCAGTCGCCCAGCCCCTTCACGGCGACGTTCTTCGGATGCTTGTCCATCGCGCCCGACAGCGAGATCACGAGGTAGCGGTTGTTCGGCCAGTCGACGCCGAGCCAGCGATAGGCATCCTCGGTGCCCTTCATCAGATTGGCGGAGATGTGGTAGTCGAGCTTCATGTTCCCAGTGTCGGGCCGGCTGTGGAAATAGGCCCAGGCGAGGTCGCTGAGCGACTTCTGCGTCGCGTTGACGAAGGCGCCGTTCTCGAAGTGATAGAGAAACAGGTCCTGCGAGCCCGAACCGGTCTTCTGCATCCGCACCAGCCATTGCGAATCGCTGGTGAAGCGGAAGCCGGCGCCATAGCCCTGCTCCGGCTTCAGCTCCGTCATCTGGTCGCCACGGCGCGCCCAGACCTGCCATTTGACTTCGAAAAGGTCTTCGCTGTCCTTCATGTATTGTTCGAGCTTGGTGGCACCATCAGGCGAGGTGAATGCGAGCTCGGCATTGTCGGTGAGGACGAAGCCCGGCGGCGGGCCGGAGGCGGCGAGCGCGGGGGAAGCGGCGAGCGTCAGGGCAAGCGCCAGCCCAAGAGTCAGACGCTTAAGGGTCAGACTCCCAAGGGTCAGACTTGGGGCGGGACGGCGAAATGGGGTCATGGGAAATTCCTTAAAAAATGCGGCGGTGCGGCCTCGCGTGATTTGACGCCCGTGGGGTGGCGCCGGTTCATCTCCGATGGTGCGGGAACGGCGCCATCATCCCATCGGCCGTCTTGCTGCCGCAGCCAAATCGGCGCACTTTGCCGGCCTCGGTTGATTTGCCACCCAAGGTTCTTTTCCGATGATGACCGCATCCAAGGCCTTCATTGCTCTTTGCCTGCTCGCACTGGTCGGCACGGTGCTGGTGATCGGCCCGACCGAGCTGCGCCGCCTGCTGCCGGACGGGACCAAGACCGTCGCCGCCGGGCCCGAGACCAAGGCCGAACCCAAAGGCGAGGCCAAGGCTGAAGCCAAGGTCGAGGCCAAGGGGGAGGCCAAGGCCGAGCTCAAGGCCGAGCCGAAACCGGCAGAGTCCAAACCGGACCAGCCGCAGCTCGCGCTCCGCGCGCCGCCGGCACCTGCGCCGGCCGCCGAGCCGAAGGTGAGCGCGTTGGCCGAGACTGAGAAGCAGGCCGCGGCGCTGCCCGATCTCGCGCCGGCCAAGCCGCCGGCTGCGGTTGCCGGTCCGCGTTTCGATGTTGCCCGTGTCGACGATCACGGCGAGGCCGCGGTGATTGCGGGTCAGGCTGCGCCGGGCTCCAAGGTCGAGCTGCTGCGCGACGGCAAGCCGCTGGATACCGTGGTTGCCGACGCCGCGGGGCAGTTCGTGATGACCCCGCCGCAGCTTCCCGCCGGGTCCTATGAACTGACGCTGCGGGCCAAGGCGCCGGACGGCACGGTCACGCAGTCCAGCCGGACCATGCCGGTGACCATCGCCGAAGCGGCGCCGCCGCCCGCGCGTCCGGCACCGGTCGCGAGGCAAGAGACCAAGCAAGAGACCAAGCAAGAGACCAAGCAAGAGACCGGGCAACAGCCGAAGCAGGCCGAGAAGGTCGACGATAAAGCGGATGTCGTGGCCGCCCTGCCGTCGCCGCGTCTGGCGTCGGTGCCCGAGAGGCTGGCTGCCCGGCCGAAATTCGTCGGCACGCCGAAACCCAGGGTCATGGCGCGGGCGCCTGCCGCCACGACGGTTGCATCGGCCTCGCCGGCCGAATTGCTCCCCACCGCACCGGCGGAAGCTGGCGGTAGCCGGGTGATCTCCCGCGGCGACAGCCTGTGGGCACTCAGCCGCCTCGCCTATGGCGACGGCGCCCGCTACGCCGTGATCTTCAACGCCAACCGCGACAAGATCCACAACCCCAACCTGATCTATCCCGGCCAGACGTTCGTGATGCCGCAGAAGACGGAGTGAGGACGGTCTTTTTTCCTCTCCTTCTCCCGGGAGCGGGATGAACTCGGCCGTCACCCGCGACGCTTTGCCCTGTATTCCCCGGGAACAATTGGTTCCCCCGCGAGTCATCCCGATGCGACGCAGTGCGCGCGTGGGCAGCCGGGAGGAGGCCGATTTGGTCAGGTCAGCGGTCATGTCGGGACGCATGAAACTGGCGCTGGCCGGCGCGACGATCATGATTGCAGCGGTGCTGCTGCCGGTGAAGGCCGAGGCGCAGTTTGGCTTCCGCGGCGGTCCCCTCGGCGTCGCACGTTTCGCCGTCGGCCACATGATCGGCCTGTCGCGCCTGCGCCATTCCCGCATGGCGGTGCGGGGCGGCCGCTACCGCTCCGCCGCATTGCGATCACAGGACCCGCGCGGGGCCGAGCGCCCCCAATTTGCCAACCCCTACGTCCTGCGCGCGGCACTGACGGCGCAAGCTGCGCTCGTGGGCTGGCGCGGCGGCCGCCGCCCGCAAGGCTGGTGGCGCCATCCCGACGGCAGCTATGGCTGGGTCGGTCCGGTGTTCTGGCCGTTCGCGCATGACGATCTCACCGCGGCCGTGATCCTCGGCGATGCGACCAGCCTCTCGCTCTACGGTTATGGCGATATCTATGCGGCGATCTTCGCGCCCTATGCGGTGACCGAGCTCGCGGCCTACGCCGTGCCGGCGGGCCGGCGCGCGCGGCGGATTCCGGCGGCCGAGACTCTTTGCGATGCCAGCGACACCGGCGGCCTGCCGGTCGAACGCATCGCTGCTGCCGTCGCGCCGAACGAATTGCAGCGTACTGCGCTGGACGAGCTTGCATCCGCCTGGAGCGGGGCGCGCGAAATCATTCGCGCGGCCTGCCCGGCGCAGGTGCCCGCCACGGCCGCGGAGCGCCTCGGCCTGATGCGCGAGCGGTTAGACGCCATGATCAAGGCCATCGACGCGGTCGCGGCGCCGCTGGCGAAGTTCACCGATCTGCTCGACGACGACCAGAAGGCAAGGCTCGAGGCGCTCGGCAAGGACCGCCGCGCCGTGCTTGCGTCGATGCAGCGCAAGGACACGAGCAAGGATGCGAGCAAGGACGCGCCGGCGTCGAGCGTCTGCGATGCCGACAGCGATCCCCGCTATGACGAGAAGCTGCAGCGTCAATACGAGCAGCTCGTGCAGCAGCAATGGCCCGCAGGCGACATCGCCACGACGCTCCGCCTCGACGAGGTCGCCCGCGCCCGCTTCGAGGTGCTTCAGGACACCACGCTACGCACCATGCAAACGCTCAGCGCCTGCCCGTCACAGCCTGCCGCGACACCGCAAGCGCGCCTCACCGCCGCAAAGGCACGGCTGGAGACGATGCTTGCTGCCGTGAACGGCGTCACCGACGCGCTCGATGATTTCGAGGCGGATCTGAGCGACGAGCAGAAGGCCGGCTTCGAGGCGATCGGGCCGAAGCGCGGGGCGTGAGGCCGGTTTGCGTGAGAGCCGTTAGCCGATCTCCCGCCTGACCTTCGCCGCGGCGTCGCACATCGCCTTCAGCTTCCCGAACGCCGTCGTGCGCGGCATGTATTTCATGCCGCAATCGGGCGCGGGAATCAGACGATCGGGCGCCACGTGCTTGAGGCCGTTGCGAATGCGGTCGGCGACGGTATCGACGCTCTCGATCGCGGGGTCCGCAAGGTCGAGCACGCCGAGCATGATCTTCTTCGACGACAGATCCTTGAGCACGCCAAGGTCGAGCTTCGGCTGCGCCGCCTCGATCGAGATCTGGTCGGCGATGGTGTCGTCGAGCTCGGCCAGGAAGGAATAGCCGGCCGGCTTGTTCGAGCCGGGCACGACAGCGGCATAGCCGAAGCAGAGATGCACCACGGTCGGCACCGTGATGCCCTGCAGCGCGCGGTTGATCGCCTTGACGGCATAGCGCTTGGCGAGCTCGGGATTGTTGCGCACCCAGGGCTCGTCGAGCTGGATCACGTCCGCTCCGGCCTTCTGCAGGTCGAGCGCCTCGGCATTGACGGCCTCGGCCAGCGCCATCGCCAGCTCTTCCTCGTCCCTGTAATACTCGTTCTTGGCCTGCTGGCTCATCGTGAACGGGCCGGGCAGGGTGATCTTTGCCGCGCGGTCGGTGTTCTTGCGCAGGAACTGCATGTCATGCAGCTCGACCGGACCCTTGCGCTTCACGGGGCCGACGACGCGCGGCACCGGCGTTTGCGTGTTGCCGGTGCGTGCCACGATCATCGCGGGATTGTCGCCGTCGATGCCGTCGAGCGCGGTGGCAAAGCGATTGGAATAGCTCTCGCGGCGGATCTCGCCGTCGGTCACGATGTCGATGCCGGCGCGCTCCATGTCGCGGATGGCCACGATCGTGGCATCGTCCTGGGCTTCCTCCAGGTGCTCCGCGGGCAGGCGCCACATGTCGTGCAGGCGGGTGCGCGGCACCACCTTCGACAGCATGGCGCGGTTCACCAGCCATTCCGGCTGCGGATAGCTGCCGACCACGGTGGTCGGCAGCAGGTGCGTTGGCATGGGCATGGGGGTGTCCTTCTTGTTCTTGTTCAGTGCGACGGTTCAGGCGGCGCGCGTTGCCGCGACTGAACCCTCGTCCTTGACGGGATTGCTGAGGATGCCGATGCCGGAGATCTCGATCTCGACGGTGTCGCCGCCCTTCATCCACAGCGGCGGCGTGCGATAGGCGCCGACGCCGCCGGTCGTCCCGGTCACGATCACGTCGCCGGGCACCAATTCGGTGAAGGTCGAGCAATAGGCGATCAGGGCGGGCACGTCGAAGACGAGGTCGGAGATCGGTGCCTTCTGCACCTCGACGCCGTTGAGCCGGGTGATCAGCGTCTGCGCGGCGACGTCGGTCAGTTCGTCGGTGGTGACCATCCACGGCCCGAAACCGCCGGTGCCGGCAAAATTCTTGCCCGGCGCGAATTGCGAGGTGTGGCGCTGCCAGTCGCGGATGCTGCCGTCATTGTAGCAGGCGTAGCCGGCGACATGGCCGAGCGCGGCCTCGCGCGAGATGCGGCGGCCGGCCTTGCCGATGATGACGGCCATCTCGCCCTCATAGTCGAAGCGCTCGGATTCCAGCGGCCGGATCATCGGCTGGCCATGGCCGACCTGGCTGTTGGCGAAGCGGGTGAAGATCATGGGATGCGCGGGCGTCGGATGGCCGCTTTCGGCGAGATGCGTGGCGTAGTTGACGCCGATGCAGAAGATCTTGTCGGGATCGGGAATGGTCGGCAGCAGCGCGACGTCCTGAAGCGCATAGTCGGGCTTCTCGCCGGCGAGCTTCTTCAACTCGTCGAGCGAGCCTTTCGCAAGCAGCGCTTTCAGCGTCGGAATGGCCTTCAGGCGCTTGCCGGCATCGATGACACCCTTGTCGGTGACGATGCCATAGCTCGCGGTGCCCGAAATGGTGAAGCTTGCGACTTTCATGGGTCAAACACTCTCTTCGATGGAGGAAACATAGTCGTCGATGGGAAGCGTGATCTCGCCGCCCCGGATCGGAACGCATTGGGGCGGGAAGTCCTGGCGGAAGCGGGCGCCGGCCGCTTCTGCGCGGTCGAGGAAGCGCTCCAGATGCGCCATCGCGCCGGTCGGCAGATCGTGCAGCACCATCAGCGTCCAGGGCTGCCGGCTGCACTGATGAAGCGCGCGCTCGGTCCAGCCGTCGGGGTCGTCCCAGTCGCGCGGAATGGAATTCCACAGCACGCAGCTGTGCCTTTCGCGCGTGAGATGATCGACCACGGACGGCTTGAGCAGCCGCTTGTCGAGATTGCCGCCGCCACCGAACGGCCGGAACCAGCGCTGCGGATGGGCGAGATCGCCGATCGCATGCTGGGTGCGGCCGATCTCATTCTCTGCGGTGTCGCGCCCGGACTGCTCGCCAAGCGGGATGCTGTGCGTAAAGGTGTGATTGCCGATCCAGTGCCCCTCGCCATGCGCGCGCTCCGCAAGCACGCGCCGCGCGGGATCGGCAAGCTTCTCGCCGATGACGAAGAAGGTGGTCTTGATTCCGCGCGCGGCCAGGATGTCGAGCACGCGCGGCGTCACCTCAGGGTCGGGGCCGTTGTCGAATGTCAGGGTCAGGTCGTACACGCAGCTACCTCAGGTCGCCGGCTGTATCGCGCCCGTCGCGATCTCGTCATTGGCCTGGCCGGCGCGGGTGCCGGTCTGCCAGATCGCGGCCCTGCGCTCGATCCAGCGGATCACGGCGTTGAAGCCGATGGCGAGGAACAGCACCAGCAGCACGCCCGCGAACACGTGCGGGCTGTCGAGGATGGTGCGGTAGCGCGAGATCAGATAGCCGATGCCGGCCGAGGAGATCAGCATCTCCGAGACCACCACGCCGACGATGACAAGCGCGCCGCCGACGCGCAGGCCCGACAGCACCGTCGGGATCGCGGCGGGGATGATGACGCGGACCAGCCGCTGGCTCAGCGTCGCGCCCATGCTGCGGGCGGCGAGCAGCAGCTGCGGATCGATGGTCTGGATGCCGGCCGCGGTCGCGAGCATCGTCGGCAGGAAACCGTAGATCGAGGCGAACGCGATCTTGGACTCCGAGCCGATGCCGAGCCACACGGTGAAGACGGGATAGAGGATCACGAGCGGCACCGCATAGAGGCTCGACACCATCGGCATGATCAGGATTCGCGGCCGCGGCAGGCTGCCGACGATCGCGCCGAGCAGGATGCCGCCGCCGCAGGCGAATGCCATGGAGACCACGACCTCGTAGAGCGTGACCGCGAGCGCATGACCGTATTCAGCCGCATCGGTCCATCCGGCGACCAGCGTGGACGACAGCGAAGGCAGGAACAGCTCGGGAATGAGCCCGGCACGCGGCAGCCCTTCCCACAACGCGATCAGGCCGATCACGATCAGATATCGCAGCGTCTTTGCGCTGATCCTGGCACTCATCCTCGCGCTCATGATCGTCTCACGCCGATTTGCGGATGTGCCGCCAGATGCGGTCGCGCAGGCTGCCGAACGCATCGCCGCTGAGCATCTCGTAAGTGCGGGGCCGCGGCAGCTGGACCTGAAGGTGGTCGACGATGCGGCCGGGCCGCGCCGACATCACGATCACCTCGTCGGCGAGATAGACCGCTTCCGTGAGGCTGTGCGTGACGAAGACGACGGTCTTGCCGGTCGCCGCCCAGATCCGCAGCAGCTCGTCGCCCATGGTCATGCGCGTCTGCTCGTCGAGCGCCGCGAACGGCTCGTCCATCAGCAGCACCGGCGGGTCCTGAACAAGGCCGCGCGCGATCGAGACGCGCTGCTTCATGCCGCCGGAGAGCTCGTGCGGGTGGCGCCTGCCAAAGCCGTCGAGCCCGACCAGCTTCAGCGCATCCTGCGCCTTGGCGCGGCGCTCGGCCTTCGGCACGCCGCGCAGCGCCAGCGGAAACTCCACATTGTCCTCGGCGGTCAGCCAGGGAAACAGGCTCGCCTCCTGGAACACCACGCCGACTCTGTCAGGATCGGGCTGCAGGATCGGCGCACCGCTGATGGTGATGGTGCCCGCGGTCTGCTGGCGCAGGCCCGCCATCATCATCAGGAGCGTCGACTTGCCGCAGCCGCTGGGGCCGACCAGCACGACGAAGCGGCCCGGCTTGACCTCGAGCGAGACGTCCTCCAGCGCGACGACGTCCTGCGACCGGGTCTTGAACACCTGGCCGACATTCTTCACCTCGATCGCGCCGGCGCGCGCGGCGGGTTTCAACGGGGTCACGTTCGCCAATGGCTGCATCGCGTTTCCACCCATCTGACAAGTTCGTTGAAGGTCATGGCGATCGCGGCGACCATCACGACGCCGGCGAGAAGCTGCTTCATCTGGAAATTCTCGCCCCAGGTCGCGATCTGGTGGCCGATGCCGTCGCGCGAGGCGTACATCTCGGCGAGGATCACGCCGGTGAGGTTGAAGATCATGGAGATTCTGAGCGCCTCCAGCAGCACCGGCAGCATGCTCGGCAGATAGACCCGGAACGCGGTCTGCCATGGCGTGGCGCCATAGGAGCGCGCCACCGTGAGATGCTCGACCTTGACCGATTCCACCGCCGTCGTGGTCGACATGATCACGATGAAGATGGTGGAGAAGAAGCCGAAGCCGACCTTCTGGGCGAAGCCGACGCCGAACACCAGGATGAACATCGGCAGGAAGATCGATTTCGGGATGCTGAAGGCGAAGAACAGCAGCGGCTTGGCGACGTCGGCGAAGTAGCGGTTCTCCGCGACCAGGAAGCCGATCAGCGCGCCGAAGGGTACCGCCAGCGCGAACGCCGTCAGCACCTCGGTCGCGGTGACCATCAGGTCCTTCTGCACCGCCGCGCGCCGCAGGAGGTCACCGAGCGTCGCGAACGTGTCGGATGCCGACGGCAACAGGCGCGGATTGACGATGCCGGTGCGTGACAGCACCTCCCACAGCGCCAGGATCGCGACGATGATCGCGATCCGCGCCAGGTTGATGGCAAGCGAACTTGGCATCGCCGGCTACTTGGTCGGGACCGGCTTGAACTTGGTCGAGATCACGTCCTCGGCCGGCACGATGTCCTTGAGCCCGCCGAGCTTGGCGAGATCGAGCGAGAGCTGTACGGCGGCATTCACGTTCGCCGCGCCCATGTCGCCGCTGGTCTCGAGCTTCATGATGGTGTTGTCGTATTCGAGGCCGGCGATCTCCGGCGGCATTTCGTAGAGCTCGGCGATCAGCTTGACGGTGACGTCGCGGTTGGCGCGCATGAACGCGACCGCGCCATAAAGCGCGTTCACGGCCTTCTGCACCAGCTGGGGCTTCGCCTCCGCGAGCTTGTCGAGCACGATCCAGCCCGCGGTGAGGTTCGGCGGCACCGCGGTCGAATAGTCGAGGATGGTCTTGGCTTCGCCGGATTTGGAGATCTGGAAGCTCAGCGGCGAATAGACCACGGCGGCCTCGACGTTACCCGCCAGGAGATTGGGCACCAGGCCGCCGCCGCCGACGGGCACGCGCGTGAAATCGATCTTCTTGTCCTGGATGGTCCACAGCGCCAGCAGGTCCGAGCCTGAGCCCGCCGCGGTGATCGCCACCTTCTTGCCGTTGAGGTCCTTGACGTCGAGGGTCGATTTGGCCGGCACCATCAGCTGCCAGCCGAAATTGCCCATCGCCGCGTTGGCGACGATGCGCGACATCATGCCCTTCTTGCGTCCGGCCGAGACCAGCGACGGCGGATCGAGGATGATGTCGGCCGCGCCCGCGGCCATGCCCTCGAAGGTCTCGGCACCGCTGCGATAGATCGTCAGCTCGGCCTGAATGCCTTCCTTCTCGAACAGTTTCTGCCGCACGGCCGTCTCGGCGATCGTCGTCGGCCAGTATGTCTTGGTGGGCAGGCCGACGCGGATGGTCTCGGCGGCGCTCGCGGGGCCGGCCAGGATTGCGGCGGCGACGAGCGACAGGCACGCGTGACGGCGATTGATCTTCATTGTTTCCTCCCGGTTTGTCTTTTTTTGTAGGCCGAATTGGGGATCGTCAGGTCGTGCGGCTCACCTCCGCAATGCGCGAGGCGGCGAGCTCGACGAACGCCTTGGTGGTGCCGAAGTGCTTTGACAATGCGCGAACTGCCGCATCGGCGTCGCGCTTCGTCACGGCCGCGACGATCGCCGCATGCTCGGCCTCGACGTCGCGCGGCTTGCCGCCGACCTCGCGGCGGATCGACAGGCGCCGATATCTCTCGCTCTGCTCGTGCAGCACGTCGCGGAAGCCGAGCAGCCAGGGCGAGCCGCAGGCGTTGACCAGCGCACGGTGGAAGATGCGGTGACGGATCACCCATTCCTCGTAATGCACGGTGGGATCGTCGGGGTAGCGATAGGGGACGGCTTTCAGATCGGTCCAGCTCGCCTTCACCGCGGCGAGCCAGGTGTCATCGCCCCGCTCGATCGAGCGGCGCAGCGCCAGCCCCTCGATGTCGATCCGGGTCTGGGTGACGTCGGCGAGGTCGGCGAGCGACACCGGGCTGACGCGAAAACCGCGCTGGTCCGAGGCCTGCACCAGGCCGTCGGCGACCAGGCGCGACAGCGCCTCGCGCACGGCGGCAAGGCTGACCGAGAACTGCTTGGCGAGGCCCGCGATATGCAGCTTCTGGCCCGGCAGCAGCCGCGTCGCCAGGATATCGGCGCGCAGCCGCTCATGCAGCGCCGACGTCAGGCTGCGCGGACCGTCGCCGGGGCTCCCGGACATGTCGAACTGAAGCGGACCCATCGGCCGATGATCGCAAGGCGGCGCGGTGTGGTCAACAGAAAATCGAAAATCGATTTTTTTGCTATTTTCAGGTTGAGCGTCGGCGGATGTCGCACGCTCGCCGCGATCGCCTCACCCGCACGCCCAGTCGAACGTCATGTCCTTGAAGTCGAGCTGCGCGTTGCCGCCGCCGAAATTGTAGCCGCCGAAATATTCCTCGAACTCGACGTAGAACGGGCTCATCTCGGGCACCGCCTGGCACGGCCGCATGGTGCCGCCGAGATGGTTGTGGGCGTGGTCCTTGGCCCAGTCGTGCAGGCGGAAATTGTCGCGGCCCGGTTTGCCGCCGACATAATAGTAATACGGCTGATAGCCGGTCGGCGGATTTTCGCGGCCGTGCTCGTCCTGCGGACCCTTGCCGGCATTGGGATCATCAGCGCGCGCCGTCATGCCAATCGCGCGGGTCTCGCCGAGATCGGCGCGCGGCGGAGCGGCAAACATCTTCCTGGCGTAAGGCGCGGCGGCCTCGAAAAAGGCGCTGGCACCGCCGACATCGAGCCAGCGCGGCCGATCGGCGCTCGCCAGCGCAAGCGGCGCCGGCGGCGCCGCGAACGGGCCGTCATATTCGGCGCGCGTCAGCAGCAGCGCGGCATATTCGTAGTCGAGAATGTCGGTCATGCGCGACAGCCGCGGATGCGCTGGGATCGCCAGCACGGCCTCGCGGACTTCAGGATCATCGGGCGCACCGCCGTCATTGTGATCGGGCGCGGTGGCAAAGAACGACAAAGCGACGATGTCCTCGCCATGCACGCGGTAATCTTCCGGCAGCAGCAGCGTAAAACCGTGCATCAGCGGATAACCTGTGACGGGATCAAGCGGCCATTGCTCGCTTCTAATGCCCGGCGGCAGCCCGAACACCCAGCCCTGGTCGCGCGCCCGGTCGGCGGGACGGTCCAGCATCTGCAGATCATAAGCACGCGAAGGCAAAGCAAACGCCACGGGGGCTCTCCCAACGAAACCGCCTCGCCGTTGAGGCGAGGGTTAGTCGCGGGGAACGTGGATGGGGTTCGGGGGAGAAGGAGATTGTTGGCGACGCCGTCCCTCACTCTCCCCTGTCGTTCCGGCGAACGGCGGAACGTAAGAACACAGGGCGAAGCTTGGCAAAGACGAGTTGTTCGGCCTGGGCCACAACCGCTCTATCTGACGAGACTGCTGGGAATTTCTTACGGAAAGGCTTATTGCTAACCTCTGCGAGGAAGCAATGATTGATTTCTCTTCGCGGCCCCTACGCAGCGGACCGGGCTGCGATCCGCATCATCTCGGCGCGCTACCCGAGCCGCCGCGAGATCAGGTCTTATGAAGGTTGATCGGTGATCCGATGAAGGACGAATACGATTTCTCGACCGCAGCGCGCGGCAAGTTTTTCCGCAAAGACGCTCACCTCGTGCCGCCGGTCCACCTGGAGCCCGAGGTTCTGACCTATCTCTCGGACCTCGCCGAGACCCAAGGCACCTCGCTGAGCCACCTTGTGAACACCCTCCTCAAGGAAGACATCGAGCGCCTCGACGCAGAGAAGCAGCACACACCCCGACCATAGGATTGCTCCCAGCGGAGGCTGCGATGAAGGTTTCCAAATGGGATGACGACCTGGCTGTGGTTCTTCCCCAGGACCTGATCGATCGTCTCGCGCTCGAGGAGGGTGACGAAATCGAAATCGTTGCTGCCGGTGGAAGTGCGACCACTGCGCAGACCAAGGACCAGGGTGACAGTCCGCGCGAAAACCTGCCACGTTGACCTGTGGTTCCCAAGCGCCTCTCGTAACCCATTGATCTCGCTGGCCCGGTCTACTGCGCATGGGGTTGTTTTCTACATTTGCGCAGAATGTCCGCCCTTGGGCCGGAAACAAGAGGTTCTTGCAAGTTTCCTCCTGCCGTTCGCTTGTCATCTCTTCGAATAATCAAAAATTCTCTTTACCCGAACCGCGACACACCCTATGATCCGCTCCAACTCATCCCATGGTAAGGGACGGATCGCGATCGTCAGGGTTCGTGGGGTGAGGGGCGGTGGACGCGAGCAGCGTTGGCGCCAGATGCTGTCGCAGGGCGGGGTAGTCCCCCGTGAGCGATCAGCGGGCGCGTGTACGACGGCGTGGCTTGCGTACGGCAAAATCGTGTGGTCGTGACGCCCGAATTTCTGGCGTCAAGTCTTGCGGCGGTGCGCGTGTCCGACCGGACATCGCATCCGATGAAAGCCGCAAGGCGACGGTGGCAACAGAGAATCGTCTCACCGGCGAGAGCGCGACATAAGCCGTTTCAACCATCGCGCAGGGAAGGCCGGGCATCCGGTCGCACCTGTTTCTCCCCTGTGAGCGACTATCACGCACTCATGCACAGGGGTCTTGCGGGTGCCAGCCGGTGCCCGGTCTTCCCTGCGCCCTTCCACTTCGAAGGGTGCCGAAACCCAAGCAAAACCCGGGCGCCATGTGCCGCGGGATCGCGACAGGCTGTTTGTAAGGGATACAAGGGCCGGTAGCCCGGATGGAGCGGAGCGCAATCCGGGGCCGCGATCGCTTGTGGCACGAACCCGGATTTCGTTCGGCTCCATCCGGGCTACGGCATCGTCGCGGACGCTAGCCCCTTCGCCGCACCACCGACGCATCCACCACGTTCTCGACCTCCTCGCGCCAGCTCAAAATCTCCATCGCCAGCACGGGGTGATTAAAACCCTTGAGCTGGAGATCGTCGAGGGCGCGGGCTTCGACCCAGGGCTCGACCATGCCGTAGACGCGGCGGCTCACCACGATCTGGTTCGGCTTGGCCTCGCCGCAGAGGCGCGAGGCGAGATTGGTGACGCTGCCGATCGCGGCATATTCCAGCCGCTGCTCGAAGCCGACCTGGCCGAGCGTGGCATAGCCGAGCGCGATGCCGATGCCGAAGCCGAGGCTGTGGCCGCGGTTGCGCCAGCGCTCGGTCAGCGGGCCGATGGTCTCGCGCATCTCCACCGCCATCTTCACGGCGCGTCTTGTGTGGTCCTCGAACTGGATCGGCGCGTTGAACAGGATCATCACGCCGTCGCCGGCATATTTGTCGAGCGTGCCCTCGTACTTGAAGATCAGCTCGCCGAGGGCTGCGTGATATTCGCGCAGCACGTTCATCGCCTCTTCCGGCTCGGTCGCTTCCGTGAACGCGGTGAAGCCGCGCAGATCGCAGAACACCACGGTGACCTCGCGGCGCTGGCTGGTGAGCAGCCCTTCCGGGCTGTCGGAGGAGGCGATCAGCTGCGCCACCTGCGGCGCCAGGAAACGCTCGAGCTTGCGGATGCGCTCGATCTCGCCGAGCTGGGTCTTGACCCGCTCCTCCAGCGACTTGTTCCAGTCCTTGAGCTGCTCGGTCTGCATCCGCAGCTTGTCGGCCTGGGCGCGCACGGTCTCGTTCGCCGCCTCCAGCTCGCGGCCCTTGGCGTCGACCTCGGTGAACAGGCGCGCATTGCGCATCGCCAGCACGGCCTGGTTGGCGAAGGTGCGCATCAGGCCGATGATGCTGGGCGCGAACTCGCCGCCGGCGCGGCGCAGCACCACCAGCGCGCCGAGCGTGCCCTGCTGGTCGATCAGCGGCACCACCAGCACCGAATGGAAGCCGGCGGCGATGGCGACCTCGCGCAGCGGCTGCTCGGCGGCCTGATCGAGATCGGCAAGCGCGATCGGCTCGCCGCTGCGGGCGGCATCGCTCAGGATGTTCTCGCCCTCGTCGATGGTGACATGGGCGCCGTCGGCGGATCTGTCGATGCCGCCGGCCTCGACCAGGTCGAAGCGGCGCCGTTCGGCATCGAAGCCGTAGATCAGCACCGCATCGGCATGGGTGATCTCGATCGCGCGCGCGGCGATGGTCGGCAGCACGGCGTTGAGATCGAGCGAGGAGGCGACGGCGCGGCCGACCTCTTCCAGCACCTTCAGCTCGTTGATCGACTGCGCCAGGTCGCGCGTGCGCTCCTCGACCTTGCTCTCCAGGTTGGAATAGGTCTCCTGGATCTGGCCGGCCATGCGGTTGAACTGGCTGGCGAGGTCTTCCAGCTCGTCCGACGTGTGCACGTCGATGCGATGGCTGAAATCGCCTTCGCCGAGCCTGTGCGCGCCGTCGCGCAGCGCGGTGATCGGGATGATCATGCGGCGGGCGAGCAGCGTGCCGGCGAGGATCGCGACCATCAGGCCCATCCCGATCAGCAGCGCGATGCGCACCAGCTGGTCGCGGATCGGCATCAGGGCCTGCGTGGTCGGCTGCTCGAACAGCACGCTCCAGCCGAGCTTCGGCACGGTGCTCGCGGCGCTCATCACCGACTGGCCGTTGAAGTCGGTGCCCGATGTGTCGGGCTCGCGGCCAGGCGCGATCGCGGCCGCGACCTGCGGCAGCTTCGACAGATCCTTGCCGACCTCAGGCCCTTTCGACGAGGTCGCCAGCACGCGGCCGCGCGGATCGACCACATAGGCGAAGGCGGCCTTGCCGACCTGGGCGTCGGACAGGAAGTCGGAGAGGAAGCTGAGATCGATCTCGGCCACGGTGACGCCGGCATTGAAGCCGGAATGCGCCACCGAGATCGACATCAGCGGCGTCCGGTCGGCGAACCAGGCCGGCGCGTAGCTGACGCCGCGGGCGACGGTCTCGGTGAAACGTGCGTCGCGGGAGAGGTCGGCATTGCTGCCGGTCGTGGTCGACTGGCGCGAGACGCGCAGCACCTCGCGGCCCTCGCCGTTGAGCTGGAACAGCTGGTTGACGACCGAGACCTGGTGCAGCAGCGAGGCATAGTCGGCGCGGCGCTTTTCGAGTGTGTCCTGGCTTGCCCGCGTCACCCAGCTGATCTGGCGGTCGAGCTCGGAGATCGACTGCTCGATCCGCCGGGCGGCGGCCTGCGCCTTGTCTTCCAGGCCGTCGGTCAGCTGGGTCCTTGTGGCGCGGTAGGAGATCCAGGTCTCCATCGCGCCGTTGACGGCGAGGACGAACACGACGAGGCCGACGAGGGAGACGACGTACTTGGCGAACAGGCCCTCGCGCAGAAACCGTGTCTTGTCGTTCGCTCCTGCCATCCCGATCCTCTCGCGCCGCCATCGACGCCGGCGCTGCGGGCCGTGGGCCCTCGCGGAGCTGTTCTATCACAATTTGGGCCAAGGGACCGCCGCGCGGCCGAAGGACCGGCCGGTGTGGTTTACCCCCTGTGGACGCTTGGATGCTTGGACGCTTGGACGCCTGGGCGGGTGGAAGGGGCGTGAATTGCCGCCGCCTCATCCGTTCGGAGGAAGCCGCGGGCGGGGAAGCTGATGTAAGGGGATTGCCGTGGAGTTCAGTCCGCCCGTCCGCCCATTACCGGTTGAAAAGTTGCCGCAGCACGTCGTTCATTGGCTGACTGTCCTGCTGCGCGACCGGCGGGTCGTCCAGGGACGGGGCCGCGGGCGAAGCCTGGGGTGCCGGCGTGGAGGGGGTTGCCGGCAGGCTGCGGCTGCGGCCGCTGCCTGGCGCGGCGCCGGTGCTGCTTGCGGCGCCATTGGACAGGCCCTGCTGGATCAAATTGCCGAGCGCCTCGCCCAAGGGGCCGCCGAGCAGATTGTTCTGCCCCGGCTGCTGGGCCTGCGGATTGGCGTTGCCGGCCGCATTGCCGCCGCCCGGCGCGGCGGTGCTGCCGAGACCCAAACTTCCCAGAATGTTGCCGAGCCCGGCACCGTCGGGGCCGAACAGGCCCTTGCCCATCTCGCGCAGCTTGGCATAGGCGGCATCCGGATTGTCCAGCATGCCGGCCATATCGGGGTAGATCTTCGGCTGCGACCAGGAGCCCTGGATCATCACGGGAATACCGAAGCCGACCGGCTCGTTGGTGCGGCCCTGGCCTTCGGTGGTCATCACCAGCTTGGGCTCGACGCGAAAACCCATCATCTTGGTGTCGAGCGCGATGGTGCCGGCGCCGGTGACGCGCACCAGCGGCCCGATCAGATTGAGATCGGTCGTCACCGCCTGCCCCTTGTCGATGCGGAACGAGGCCGAGAGCTGCGACAGGTCGGTGCTTTGCTCCTGGCTGGGGCTCTGGTTGTCCTGCCAGCCGGACAGCGTGCCCGATGTCAGCGAGCGGATCATCTGGGCGACATTGATGCCGCGGATGGCACCGTCCTGGAAATTGACGAACGCGGTGCCCTGCATGTTCGCCATCAGCGCGCGCTGGCTGGTGCCGGCGCTGCGCAGCGCGAGCTTGGCCTGCAGCTTGCCGTCGATGCGGTCGAATTCGGCGAGCCCCTGCAGCAGCGGCAGCGCGCGCACGCCGACGAGGTCGGAATGCATGGCAAAGCTCGGCGCGCCCGTGGTCGCGTCCAGGATCACTTCGCCCGAGACCTGGCCGCCATAGGCGCCGAGATTGGCCGTGCCGGCCTTCAGCACGCCGCCCGCGAGCTTGGCATCGAGCGCCAGCGGCGCGATGCGGGCGTCGCCGATCACGGCCTCGTTCGCCGAGATCCTGATTTGCGCATCGACGTAATTGAGCCCGGACACGTCGATCGCCGCATCGCTCCAGGGTTGCCCGGCGACGCCCGCCGGCGTTTTCGCCAGCGGTACAGCCAGCCGCTGGAAGTCGAGGTCGAGCTTGACCAGAGGCTTGCTCGCAATGTCGACCGAAGCCCAGCCGTTGAACGCGCCGTCGCCGAGCCGGCCGTTCACGCCGTTGATCATCACGACGTCGCCGCTCAGCCGCATCTCGGCATGACCGGTGAGCTGCGACTTCAGCACATCGGGCATGTCGATGGCGAAATCCACCGGGATCGTCGGCCGATCGCCTGGCGCAGCCGGCGTGGCCGCCTTGATGTCGAACTTGGTCGGGTGGTCGCCGACACGCGCGGTGCCGGTGACATTGACCTTGCGGTCGCGGCCGACGACCGCGTCGGCGTTGATGGCGCTGATGCGGCCCTCGACCCGATCGCGCAGGCGGGAGAATGCGACTTCGCCGTCGTTGATCCTGACGCGGTCGATGGTTGCGGCATCGGCGTCCAGCGCGATGGGCGGCTTCGACGAGGTGCTCGCATTCGGCAGGCGTTCACGCAGCAGCGGCTGGTAGAGCACGGGATGGGTGACGACGAGCTCACTGACCTTTGGGCGGCCCGACCACACGCTGGAAAGCGACATGTCGGCCTGCACGCTGTCGATCGTCAGGCGCGTGATGCCGCTGCGGTCCTTCGGGTCCGACAGCGTGAGATCGTTGAGGGTGACATTGAGCGTCGGCCACAGGCTGATCTTCGTGGTGCCGTCGATCGCCAGGCGATAGCCGGTCGCACTCTCGACGCGCGAGGCGATCGTCGAGCTCAGGAAGCCCGATGGAATCCCGACCGACAGAACGACGGCGATCAAGATGATGACAACGGCCAAAGCCGCGCCGGCGAATTTCACTGCTCTCATGTCGACTTTCCAACGACGGACAATCGGCGTCGAATCCCGCAGAATACCGTCCTTTGCACCATCCCTCACGCCTTGAGTTTATCCCCGGACGGGAAGGGGCTCCAAGCGCGTAAAAATAGTCAGGGGGTGCTGCAAAGTTATGTGACTTATGACACACTTCCCCGGCGCGGTTTTACGCGATCGTGACGATGATGGTTTCAAGCGATTTCCCAACAAGACTGACCAGGACGTTCACAAGGACATTGAAATGAGCAAGCAGGCCGAATTTGCGGTCATTCTGAAGATGAACGCAATGTTCGCGGATCTCGGTACGGACGAGCTCCAGCGGCTGTCCAATCTCTGCCACACCCAGCATCTGGGGAATGGCGAGGTGCTGTTCCAGAAGGGCGATCCCGGAGACGCGCTGTTCGGCGTGCGCCGCGGCCAGGTCCGCATCGAGACCGGCGCGTCCGACGGCAGCCGGCTGACGCTGAATTTCATGGGACCGGGCGACCTGTTCGGCGAAGTCGCGGTACTGGACGGCCAGAACCGCACCGCGGATGCGACCGCGGGCGAGGCCAGCGAATTGTTCGTGCTGCGGCGCGAAGACTTTCTCAGCTTCCTCGAACGCGAGCCGAAGGTCGCGATCAAGATCATCGCCCTGCTGTGCCAGCGCATCCGCTGGCAGAGCGAGCGCATGGAGGAATCCATGCTGCAGCCGCTGCCGGTGCGCCTCGCGCGGCGGCTCTGCGCGCTCGCTGCCGATTTCGGCTCCGAGGTCCACATCTCGCAGGAACAGCTCGGCATCTTCGTCGGCGCCGCCCGCGAGAGCGTCAACCGCCAGCTCCAGGCCTGGCGCAAGGAAGCGATCCTCGACCTGCAGCGCGGCCGCATCCTGCTCAGGAACATGACCAAGCTGACGGCGATCGCGCGGAACGAGTAGGCCTCAGTCCTACTCCGCCGCAGGATGCACGATATTCCTTGGCGCCGGCCCTGCTTCGGCCGGTGCGGCGTCGTGATGACCACCCGTCTCCGCATCCTCGCTGTGCACGATCAGCCGCTTGGCGAAGCGCCAGATCAGGGCGCCGAGATCGTCCATCACCATGAACATCGCGGGCACGAACACCAGCGACAGGATGGTCGAGAAGATCAGGCCGCCGATCACCGCGAGCGCCATCGGCGAGCGGAATTCGCCGCCGGCGCCGACCGCGAGCGCGCTCGGCATCATGCCCGCGGCCATGGCGATCGTGGTCATCACGATCGGGCGGGCGCGCTTCATGCCGGCGTCGATCATGGCTTCGTCGCGCGGCTTGCCGGCGTGGATGGCCTCGATCGCAAATTCCACCAGCATGATCGCGTTCTTGGTGACGATGCCCATCAGCATCAAGATGCCGATCCACACCGGCGTGGTGAGCTGCTTGCCGGTGAGGAGCAGGGCCGCGATCGCGCCGCCGATCGAGAGCGGCAGCGAGAACAGGATGGTGATCGGCTGCAGGAAGGTGCCGAACAGCAGCACCAGCACCGCGTAGACCATCATCAGACCAGCGGTGATCGCGGTGGCGAAGCCGTCGGACAGCTCGTTCAGGCTTTCGGCGTCGCCGGAGGGCGAGACCTTCACGCCCTTCGGCCGGCTCTTCATCACCGGCAGGTCGTAGATCTTCTTGGTGGCGTCGCCGAGCGCGGCGGAGCCGACGAGGTCGGCGGCCACGGTCGCCTGCCGCTCGCGGTCGTAGCGGTTGATGCTGGTCGGACCCTGGTCGAGCTTGACGTCGGCGATGACCGAGAGCGGCACGCCGCCCTTTTCGCCGTGCTCGCCGAGCGGCACGCGCAGCTGCTCCAGCGTCTTCAGATTGCCGCGCGCGGCATCCTCGAGCTGCACGCGGATCGGCACCAGTCGGTCGCCGACGTCGAACTTGGCGAGCGCGGGTCCGACGTCGCCGATGGTGGCGACGCGGATGGTCTGCGACAGGCTTTCGGTCGAGACGCCGAGCCGCGCGGCGAGATCCGCGCGCGGTTCGACGCGCAGCTCGGGCCGTTCCAGCGTGGTCTCCGAGATCACGTTGGAGATCGTGGGAATCCGCTTCATCTGCGTCGCGAGCTCGCTCGCGAAATTGTTGACGATGTTGGCGTCGACGCCGGTCACCACCAGCGAGATGGCGCGCAGGCCGTTCTCGTCGAGGAACCAGAAGCGGATGTCGGGGATGTTCTCCAATTCCTGGCTGATCGAGAATTCGAGCTCGCGCTGGGTGATGTCGCGGGCATCCTTGGGCGTGTAATTGATGATCAGCGAGGCGCGCCGGACTTCCTGGGTCCCGGGCGGGACGCGCCCGCCGTCGACGAAGATGCTCTTCACCTCGGATCGCTTGCGCAGGCGCGCGACGATGTCCTCGGTGACCTTTTCGGTGTAGGCGAGCTGCGTGCCCGGCGGCAGCTCGAGCGCCAGCAGCGACCGTGCGCTGTCCTGCGCCGGCAGGAAGCCCTGCGGCAGCAGCGTGATGCTCCAGATCGAGGCCGCGAACACGCCGAAGCCGATCAGCACCGTGATGAAATAGTGTCTCACCGACCAGGCCACGATGCGGTGATAGGACCGCAAGATGCGCCCGGGCGGCGGCTCCTCGTGATTGCCGTGCTTGAGGAAGTAGGCGGCCAGCACCGGCGTGACGAAGCGCGCCGCGAGCAGCGAGAAGAACACCTGCACCGAGACGGTGATGCCGAACTGCTTGAAGAACTGTCCGGCAATGCCCGACATGAAGCTCGCGGGAGCGAAGATCGCGATGATGGTCAGCGAGATCGCGATCACCGCGAGGCCGATCTCGTCGGCGGCCTCGAGCGCGGCACGATAGGGCGATTTGCCCATGTTCATGTGCCGGACGATGTTCTCGATCTCGACGATGGCGTCGTCGACCAGGATGCCTGTCGACAGCGTGATCGCGAGGAAGCTGACGAGGTTCAGCGAGAAGCCGAGCAGGTCCATCGCCCAGAACGCCGGGAAGATCGACAGCGGCAGCGAGATCGCGGCGATGATGGTGGCGCGCAGGTCTCGCAGGAACAAGAGCACGATGACGACGGCGAGGATGGCGCCTTCGAACAGGGTCGAGATCGCCGCGTGGTAATTGCCGTTGGTGTATTCGACCGAGGTGTCGATCACCTTGAGGTCGACGTCGGGATAGGCGGCCTTGAGCGCGTCGACCCGCTTCTGCACGGCCTCGGCCACCTTCACGTCGCTGGCGCCCTTGGAGCGCTTGATGCCGAGTGCGACGATGGGCTCGCCGTTGAAGCGGGCGAAGGTGCGGCGGTCGGCGATGGTGTCGGTGACGGTGCCGAGATCGTCGAGCCGGACCTCACCGCCGCCGAACAGCGGGATCATGGTGCCGGCGAGGTCGCCCAGCGTCTTGGCGCCGGCGAGCGTGCGGATCGCCTGATCGTTCTTGCCGATCTCGGCGCGGCCGCCAGCGACGTCGACATTGGTGCCGCGCAGGCTCTGGCTGACATTGACGGCAGTCAGGCCCATCGCCTGCAGTCGATCGGGATCGAGCGAGACCAGGATCTCGCGCTCGACACCGCCGATGCGCTCGACCTGGGCGACGCCGCGCACGCCTTGCAGGGCGCGCTTGACCACGTCGTCGACGAAGTAGGAGAGCTGCTCCGGCGTCTTGCCGGGCGAGATCGCGGCATAGGTGACGATCGGCAGGCCGATCACGTCGACGCGCTGGATCAGCGGCTCGGTGACGTTCTGCGGCAGGTTGGAGCGCACGCGCGTCACCGCGTCCTTGACGTCGTTGAGGGCGCGGTCGGTGTTGGTCTCCAGCGCGAACTGGATCGTGGTCACCGACACGCCGTCGGTGATCTGCGAGGTGATGTGCCGCACGCCCTCGACGCCGGAAACCGCGTCTTCGACCGTCTTGGTGACCTGCGATTCGAGTTCGGCGGGCGCCGCACCGAATTGCGAGACCACGACCGAGATTACGGGAATGTCGGCCGACGGCAGCCGCGTCACCGCGAGCTTGGTGAAGGAGACCCAGCCGAGAACCAGGAGGATGATCGAGAAGACGACCGACGGCAGCGGATTGCGGATCGACCAAGCCGAGATATTGAGAGCCATCAGCGTACCCGCGTGCGATCGAGTTCATCGGCGAACATGGTCTTGATCTGGTCGCCGTCATGGAGTGAAGAGCCGGCGTCGGCCACGACGATTTCGCCGACGTCGAGACCTTCCAGGATTTCCGTGGCGCTGTCGGACGACAGTCCGACCCGCACCTTGCGCGTCTCGATCGTGTTGCCCTTGACGACCTGAATGGTGAGATGGTCGATCGCGGTCTTGGGGATCGAGACGCCGCAGCTTCGCTTGGCGTCGATCGAGGCGCGGGCGAACACGCCGACCTTGAGCGACGGATTGTTGGTGACGCTGATGCGGACGCGGCCGAGCTGAGTGGCGCGGTCGATCTCGGGCGCAACCAGCCTGACACGGCCGATCAGGTCGGGCGCGTCGTCGCGGCTGATGCGCACGGTGGCGCCGGCGCTGAGCTTGGGCATGTGCACCGCCGGCACCTGGGCATCGAGCTCGATCTCGTTGTTGACGGCGATGCGGAACATCGGGCCGGCCTGCGGGGATGCCGGCGCGCCGACGATGGTACGGACTTCAGTGACGAGGCCCGGCGCAGGTGCCTTCAGCGAGATCGGGCCTTGCGGACCGGGGCGTTGCGGCTGGCCCGGGATCTGCGGCGGCGCGGTCAGGCGCGCCAGCTCCTGATTGTCGGCAACGACGGCGCCTTCGGTGACCAGGAGATCGGTGACCTTGGAGCCTTCCTGGTCGGCGATGACCACGGCCTCGCGGCGTGGCACGAAGAAGCCGGTGACGCGCACGAGGTCGGAGAAGCAGGCGTTGGTCGACTTCGTCACGATGACGAGCGCCTCGCTTTGCGTCTCCTTCGGCTCGGGGCGCTTGCGATGCTCGAACAGGTAATAGCCGACGCCGAGCGCGACGACGAACACCACGGTTCCGGCAGGCTTGAGATATTCGGAGAGATTCATCGCCGGATCATCCTGGCCTGGCTCACGGCCATCCGCGCGCGGCCCATGAAAAGCGTTTCCCTGAAACAAAGCGGCGTCCCGCAAGGCTGCGGGACGCGCTTTGCAAGCGAGACTTTACACCACATCACGACTGGTCATTCCAAGGGATTGCGTCGTGCTTACTTCGATGCGGTGGTCTTGTTTTCCATATTGACGACCTGCACGCGGCGGTTGGCCTCCGCCATCGGCTGGCTCGGGTCCTTCAGCTTGCTCTTGCCGTAGCCGACGGTGACGAGGTCGGTCGCCGCGATGCTGTACTTTTCGACGAGGTAACGCTTGATCGAATCCGCGCGGCGCTCCGACAGATCCTGATTGTAGGCCTCGCCGCCGGCGGCGTCGGTGTGGCCGGCGACCACGAAGGTCGAGCCCTTGAGGTCGGGACTGGTCAGCGCACGGCCGAGCGCCTGCACGGAGGGCATCGATTTGGCGCTGATGTTGGCCGAGTTGTAGTCGAAGGTGATTTCGAGATCGATGTTCGGCTTGTCCTTGGCGACTGACGCGATTTCCTCGCGCTCGGTCGACGACAGCGAACGCGTCGAGCGGCCGCGCACCGACTGGATCAGCTTGGTCTCCGCCGCGTTGGGCGCGGGATCGGCCTGCGGGGCGATCGAGAGGCCGCGGGTCAGGGGCTTCTTCGGCGCCGGCGCCAGGGCTCGAACGATCTCATCCTCGGTGACGTTCTTGCTGTTGCCGTCATCGCCGGCGAATGCGGGCGAGGTCGGCAGCGACAGGGCGGCGCCAAGAGCAACGCTCAGCGTGACGATGGACAGGATCGCGGTAAGTCCCTTTGCAGCCGATTTCATAGCCAGTCCCTCCTGCGCAGCCAGCTCGCGCGGTTCGAAAATTCCTGCAATGGGCCTTCCGGAGAAGGCCGCCTGCGGCATCCGTTTGTTAGTCTTTCCTGGGCCGTCAAGGTTCGAGGCGGCGCCTGCCTCAATCGAAAAAAATACTAGCGTACTCCGTAGCTTGCGAATTCCTGAACGATGTTCGGATCCATCGCCTTGGCATTGGCGATATCGAGCGCCCCTTCCTGGGCGGAGCCGTTGCGCTGCTTGGCGAGGCCGCGTCCGTAGAGCGAGGAGGTCAGGCGCGGGTTGATCTTCAGGGCAGCGTCGAAATCGGCGATGGCATTCTTGACCGCGCCCGATTTGAGGTTGACGAGGCCGCGGCTGTCCAGCGCATCGACGAAGTTCGGCCGCAGCCGCAGCGCCTCGTTGCAATCCTTCAGCGCGCCCTGGAGGTCGCCGACCACGGTGCGGGTCCAGCAGCGGTTGTTCAGCGCCTCGACATCCTTCGAATTGATCCGGAGCGTGTCGTCGAAATCCTTGATGGCGAGATTGTAGGCGCCCTTGCTGGCATAGACCTGGCCGCGCCGGTACAGCGCGTTCACGTCGTCCGGATTGGCCGCAATCTTGGAGGTCAGGCTCTTGATCGTCGGGTCGTCAGCCAGGGCCGCGGCACTCGGCCCGCTGTCCGGGCTCGGCCCCGGAGCGGTCTCGATCGGTTTTACCGGCAGGGGTGGCGGAGGCGGAGGCAGGGCTGCCTCGACCTGCGGTTTCGGCGAGGGAGCCGGTGCGGGTGCAGGCGGAGGAGCAGGTGCTGGCGCCGGGGCCGCAGCAGTGTCGGCCGGCTTCGGCGGCGGAGGCGGTGTCGGCGGCGCGGGCGGCGGGTTGTTGGCAACGACCGGCGGCGGTGCGGGTGGCGCAGGCGGCGTGGCTGGTGCCGGACGCGATCCGACGGCGCCCGGGCTGAACGAGAAATCTTCGGCCAGTGAAGAGGATATCCACGGCACCTGCTCGCCGCGCGAGGCGCGGGTGACGCCCATCTTGGTCCGGTTCAGCGTCTCCTCGGCCATCAGATCGGGGACGCGGATTTCCTTCAGAAGCTCCTGGACGAACAGGCTGTGGTCGCCGCCGGCGTCGGAGACCACCGAGGCCAGCGCCGCCGAATACATCACCAGCGTGCCGTTCGGCGCGATGACCGGGGTCAGGCCGGCCGAGAAGCTGCGGAACCGGCGCTCGAACGGATTGCGCCTGCTGGCATCGATCAGCGCGATCTTGACGCCGGCGCCGCGGGTGTTGAGCTCGCCGAGCACGGTCTCGAGGCTGAAACCGTCGCGGCGGACGTCGGATTCCGTCCAGATCTGCGCATCGATCGGCAGCATGTAGCTCTGGCGCGCCGACTGGATGCCGAAGCCGCTGAAGAACACCAGCGCCACCGATCCGGGCTTGATCTTGCCGTAGAGCTTGTCGAAGGCGCGGCGCATGCCGTCGCCGGTCAGATTCTCGCCGATCTCGACCGCAAAGCCGTCGCGCTTCAGCTCGTCGGCGACGTCGCGCGCGTCATTGATCGGTTCCTTCAGCGGGGCATCCGCATCGGGATATTTTGCATTGCCGATCACCAGCGCAAAGCGGTCACCGGCCGCCAGCGATGGCGCTGTCGGGACGAGCGAGATGAGCAAGGGCAGAAGAAAAAAGAAGCGAATTTTCATAATCAGCGCGGTCCAGCCAAAAAGGCGCCGTTCCAGCTTGCGCCGCGGCGACCTTAACTTACGCTTACCTCATTATCAAACCGAGGGCGGGGGGCGTCAACCGCTTGGAGATTCGGCGTTATCGCGACGATTGACCGCAACGCCTCGGCGCGCCGCAAGGGGAATAAACGGGGGGTCATGGTTGTGCTCGACGCGATCCGGCTCGATCCTATCGGCAACATGTTAGGGCGACCACGGCGATCAAAATGTGATGGGTCTCACATTGAAGGGCCGTCTCCGTCGCACTGCGCGGCGTTTGACCTTTGCTGCCGATGATGGCTTGGTGCGCAGGCTCGTCCCGGAACGTCCACTCAGAAAAGCAAAGTCAAGAAACATGGGAAACGCCTACGAGATCTACGCCCTGCGCTATGCGACGATGTCGCCGCGCACCCCCAGCATGAACTTCCTGGCGCCCGATCCGCATGACAGCGCGGCGCAGGATCTCGACTATTTCGTCTGGCTGATCCGCGGGGGCGGCCGCGACATCCTGGTCGACACCGGCTTCAATGCCGAGGAGGCGAGCGCGCGGGCGCGCAAGCTGACGCTTAATCCGGTCGATGCGCTGGAGCGCTTCGGCGTCGCGGCGTCGAAGATCCGCGATATCATCGTGACGCATCTGCATTACGACCACGCCGGCAATCTCGATCGCTTCCCGAATGCGCGCTTCCATCTGCAGGAGCGCGAGATGGCCTATGCGACCGGCCGCTGCATGTGCAACGGCCTGTTGCGTCATCCGTTCACGGTCGAGCACGTCACGCAGATGGTGCGCCATGTCTATGGCGAGCGCGTCACCTTCCATTCCGGCGACGGCGAGGTCGCGCCCGGCGTCACCGTGCACCGTGTCGGCGGCCATTCCGACGGCCTGCAGGTGGTCAAGGTCGAGACCGTGCGCGGACCGGTGGTGCTGGCATCCGATGCCGCGCATTACTACGCCAATCTGCAGCGCAAGAGCCCGTTCCCGATCGTCTACAATGTCGGCGACATGGCGCAGGGCTGGGAGACGATCGAGCGTCTCGCCGGCCATCCCGATCGCTTCATCCCCGGCCACGATCCGATCGTGACGGAGATCTATCCGCGCGCCAGCGACAAGGTCGACGCCTGGGCGCTGCATCTGCCGCCGTCGCGGTCGTTTGCGACGTGACGATGTCGTCACGCGCGGGCGATGCGCGCACGCTGATTGACGTATTCATACGTCATTCCTAGGTTGTGCCTGACATTCACTGAGGTGTTGGGCGTGCTTTCAAAACTCAAAGACCTTGCCGCTGACGCCATGAAGGGCGTCAGCGAGCGTTTCTCGAAAGTTTCCGGGGCAATTGCCGACCTGGCCGCGAGTCTTGCCAACCGTGCTGCAGCCGCCGCTGATCTGGGCCGCATTCTCGATATCATCGAAATGGTCCCGGGCGTCAGTTTCGAGAAGCCGGAGCTTAACGCCGATTATCTCAATACGCTGCTCGCCGCGGTGCAGATGGGCGAGCTTACGCTGGCCGTGCACTACCGCCAGCAAACCGAAGCCGGCGTGGTGCGCTTGCATCCTGTCCCAACGGCTGAGGCCAATGCGCTAACCGGCTCGGACGATAAATTTTCCGCGATGATCCTGGTCGAAGGTCAGAACGACAGGCCTGCCATCCAGATGCTGATGAACACCGAACATCTGGCGGAAAATTATCGGTATGTTACCGCCGATACCCTGGTCAACGCATTGGCGTTCCCGATCGAGAATGTCAAAGGCGGTTTCATCATCGCCAGGCCGTTTCGTGCCATCGCGCGACCAATCGCAGGATGGCTGCTCAACATCATTTTCGATCAGGGTGAGAAACTGCATCGCCGTTTCAGGGGTAACCGAGCCGAAGATCAGTCCCAATCACCGTCGCCATCAGCGGAGGAGGAAGCCGGCGCCACGAATGTCTCGACGACTCCGGAAGACAGTCGCGCCCAGGCGCGAGACTCCGATCAAGCCATCGACGACCAGCCTGCGCCCTAATACGCCTGCTTGGCGTCCGCTTCCTTGCTGGTCTGGATCAGATCGAGGCTCTCCTCGATCTTGCCGAGCAGCGCCGAGAGCTGCTTGCGCTCCTGCGCGGAGAGGCAGGCGAGGATCTCGTCCTCCCGCCGCAGCAATTGCGGGAATAGCTCTTCGTAGAGCGCGCGGCCCTTCGTCGTCAGTTGCAGGCGGAATTCGCGGCGGTCGGCTTCGTTCTCGACCCGCTCGATCAGATCCTCGTGGAGCAACATTGTCACCGCGCGGCTGATGGTGGATTTGTGCGTGCGGGTGCATTGCGCGATGTACTGCGCGCTGCAGGCATCGTTGCGGAACCCGAGCGTTGCGATTACGCGCCAGGCTGGAATATCGAGACCATGCCGTTCCTGATATTCGACCGAGAGCGCGGAACTGACTTCTGCTGCGAGCCGGTTGAGACGGAACGGCACGAACTTGAACAGGTCGAGCCGAGCCTTTATCCGCACCGAGGCCTCATCGGCCTCGCGCGTCTTCAGTGCGGTGTCGCTGGATGTCCTTGCCAAGGGGCGCTCCGAATTCCAGTTGACGGCCGGCCGGCTCCGGTCCAAAATAGTTGCACGTGAGACTATCTAGCAGATCCGTGCTCTCCTGACCATAGCCGAGGTTCGAGTATGGCGCAGGCCAAGACACTTCCGGTCAAGACACATCAGGCCAAAGCCCAGTTCGGCTATCGCCGCCATCCCGATCAGGACCGCGCCAGCCAAAGCCCGGCCGAGCATCCGGTCGTAATTGTCGGCGCCGGCCCGGTCGGGCTGTCGCTCGCGATCGATCTCGCCCAGCGCGGCCAGCGCGTCGTCCTTCTGGATGACGCCGACCGCATTGGCGAGGGCTCCCGCGCGATCTGCTTCTCGAAGCGGTCGCTGGAATATTGGGACCGGCTCGGCGTCGGCGACCGCATGGTCGCCAAGGGCGTGGTGTGGAGCGTCGGCCGGATCTTCCACGGGGAGTCCCTGCTCTACCAGTTCAACCTGCTGCCCGAGGACGGCCACAAGCGGCCCGCCTTCATCAACCTCCAGCAATATTACGCCGAGGCCTATCTGGTCGATCGCATCCAGGATCTGCCCGCGGTCGACCTGCGCTGGCGCAACAAGGTGACGGCGCTGGAGCAGCGCAACGATTGCGTCGCGCTGACGATCGAGACGCCGGACGGCGCCTATCGCCTGCACGCGCAATATGTGATCGCCTGCGACGGCGCGCGCTCCTCGCTGCGGCAGATGGTCGGGGCGGAGTTTGCCGGCCAGGTGTTCGAGGACCAGTTCCTGATCGCCGACGTCAAGATGACCGCGGAATTCCCGACCGAGCGCTGGTTCTGGTTCGATCCGCCGTTCCATGCGGGACGTTCGGCGCTGCTGCACCGGCAGCCCGACGACGTCTGGCGCATCGACCTCCAGCTCAACCGTTACGCTGATCCTGTCGTGGAGAAGAAGCCGGAAAACGTGCGGCCGCGGATCGCGCGCATGCTCGGTCACGACGAGTTCGAGTTCGAGTGGATCTCGCTCTACAAATTCCAGTGCCGGCGGATGGATCGCTTCATCCATGGCCGCGTGATCTTTGCCGGCGATTCCGCGCATCAGGTCTCGCCGTTCGGGGCGCGCGGTGCCAATTCCGGGCTCGAGGATGCCGAAAACCTGTCCTGGAAGCTCGACCGCGTGCTGCGCGGCACTTCGCCCGCGAGCCTGCTGGAGAGCTACCACACCGAGCGCAGCATGGCGGCCGACGAGAACATCCGCGAATCCACCCGCTCGACCGATTTCATGGCGCCGAACTCGCATCAGGAAGCGCGGCTGCGCAAGGCGGTGCTGTCGCTCGCCAAGGAAACCGAGTTCGGCAAGCGCATGGTCAATGGCGGCCGGCTGTCGGTGCCGTGCAGCTATGACTCGCAGCTGTCATCGCGCGATGCAGATTCCTGGCGCGGCGGTCCGCCTCCCGGCTGCTCCATGCTCGATGCCCCGATTGCCGAGCAGAGCTACTTGACGGATGCCTTCCGCAAGGATGGAACGGACTTCACCCTGCTGTCGTTCAGCAATGGCGCCGCGCTCGATCCGCCGGATGGCGTCAGGAATATTCGGATCGGCGGGAGCGGATTTGCCGATCCCTCGGGCCTTGTCGCTCAACGTTATGATGCCGAGCCCGGCACGGCCTATCTGCTGAGGCCCGACGGCTATGTCGCGGCGCGCTTCCGCCATCCGACGCGCGAAGCCATCGCTGCGGCGCTGTCGCGCGCACAAGGCCTGAACTGAAGGCCTGAACCAAAAGAAGGCTTGAACCGAGGATTTGCATGCCGTTGTCCACCAGCTCCAATTTCGCGCGACCTGACGACGCCTTTCGTGCCATCGTCGAAGCGCATCGCGGCCTCACCGAGGAGCAGAGCGCGGATTTCGACGCGGCGCTGGTGCTGATCCTCGCCAACCATATCGGCGATATCGACGTGCTGCGTGAGGCGATCGGGCTCGCCAGGCGCCGCATGATCGACGGCCAGCAGCAGCAACAGCAACAACAATAGCCCAACAACCTGAAGCACAGCTCAAAGGACGAATTGATGGCGAAGAACTTCGCATCCACCGGCGATCTCGCCGAGAAGAAGATCACCTTCTCCGAGATCGGCACCGATCTCTACGCCTTCACCGCCGAGGGCGATCCGAACACGGCCGTGATCGTCGGCGACGACGGCTGCCTGGTGTTCGACGCGCAGGCGACGCCGGCGATGGCGAACAAGGTGATCGAGCGCGTGCGCGCCGTCACCGACAAGCCGATCAAATATGTCGTGCTGTCGCACTATCATGCGGTGCGCGTGCTCGGGGCCTCCGCCTACAAGGCGCAAGGCATCGTCGCCTCGCAGGAGACCTATCGGCTGATCGAGGAGCGCGGCAAGCAGGATTGGGATTCCGAATATGGCCGCTTCCCCCGGCTGTTCCAGGATGCAGCCAGCATTCCCGGCCTGACCTGGCCGACACTGACCTTCGAAGGCGAGATGTCGATCTATCTCGGCAAGCGCGAGGTGCGCCTGATGCAGCTCGGGGCGGGCCACACCTCCGGCGACATCGTCGCCTGGGTGCCGGATGCGGAAGTGATGTTCTCCGGCGACCTCATCGAATATCACTCGGCCTGCTATTGCGGCGATGCGCATTTGCGCGAATGGCCGATGACGCTGACCGAGATCCGCAACTTCAATCCCAAGGCGATCGCGCCGGGGCGCGGCGATGCGCTGAAGGGTACCGCCACGGTGCGCGAGGCCATTGCGATGACGCGCGACTTCGTCACCTCGCTCTATGGCGCCGCCGAGATTTCGGTCGCCAAGGGGCGCACGCTGAAGGAGACGATGGCGGCGACGCGCGAGGTGATGGATCCGAAATTCTCCAGCTTCGCTATCTACGAGCACTGCCTGCCGTTCAACGTGTCGCGCGCCTATGACGAAGCGTCCGGGATCGACGACCCCGTGATCTGGACCGACAAGCGCGACCAGGAGATGTGGGCGAACTTGCAAGGAGGAGGATAGTCATGAACATCAACACCTCGCCCGACCAGATCGTCCGCAGCTCGGCCCAGGTGACGCCGGGCTACATGTCCGGCTTCGGCAACAGCTTTGAGACCGAGGCGCTGCCGGGTGCGCTGCCGATCGGGCGCAACTCTCCGCAGCGCTGCGCCTACGGGCTCTATGCCGAGCAATTGTCCGGCTCGCCCTTCACCGCGCCGCGCGGCACCAATGAGCGCTCCTGGCTCTACCGCATCCGCCCCTCGGTGAGGCACTCCGGCCGCTTCGAGAAGGCCGATGCCGGCCTGTGGCGCTCGGCGCCGTGCCACGAATATGATTTGCCGATCGCGCAGATGCGCTGGGATCCGACGCCGCTGCCGAAGGATGACGTCACCTTCGTGCAGGGCGTGCAGACCATGACGACGGCGGGTGACGTCAACACCCAAGCCGGCATGGCCGCGCATGTCTATCTCATCACCAAGTCGATGGTGGACCAGCATTTCTACAATGCCGACGGCGAGCTGATGTTCGTGCTGCAGCAGGGCAATCTGCGTCTCGTCACCGAGTTCGGCCGCATCGATGCCGAGCCCGGCGAGATCGTGGTGATCCCGCGCGGCGTCAAGTTCCGCGTCGAGATCCCGAACGGGCCGGCGCGTGGCTATCTCTGCGAGAATTACGGCGGCGCCTTCACGCTGCCGGAGCGCGGTCCGATCGGCGCCAATTGCCTCGCCAACGCGCGCGACTTCCTCACGCCCGTCGCGCATTACGAGGACAAGGACACGCCGACCGAGCTGTTCGTGAAATGGGGCGGGTCGCTGTTCAAGACGACCTTGCCGCATTCGCCGATCGACGTGGTCGCCTGGCACGGCAATTACGCGCCGTACAAATACGATCTGCGCACCTTCTCGCCTGTCGGCGCGATCGGCTTCGACCATCCCGATCCCTCGATCTTCACCGTGCTGACCTCGCCATCGGAGACCGCGGGCACCGCGAACATCGATTTCGTCATCTTCCCCGAGCGCTGGATGGTGGCCGACAACACTTTCCGTCCGCCCTGGTACCACATGAACATCATGAGCGAGTTCATGGGCCTGATCTATGGCGTCTACGACGCCAAGCCGCAGGGGTTCGTCCCCGGCGGCATGAGCCTGCACAATTGCATGCTGCCGCACGGCCCCGATCGCGACGCGTTCGAGCATGCCAGCAACGGCGAATTGAAGCCGGTGAAGCTGACCGGCACCATGGCCTTCATGTTCGAGACCCGCTACCCGCAGCGCGTTACGGCGCATGCGGCGAACGCATCGACATTGCAGGATGATTACGCGGATTGCTGGAAGGGACTCGAGAAGCGGTTCGATCCGAACCGGCCGTAGTATTCTTCCCCTCTCCCCTTGTGGGAGAGGGTGGCTCGCCGCGCAGCGGCGGGACGGGTGAGGGGTCTGTCTCCGCAAGTACCCCTCTCTCATCCGGTCCCGCGGATAGATACCCCTCATCCGGCGCTTCGCGCCACCTTCTCCCACAAGGGGAGAAGGAAGAAAGAATCGAGCCGAAAGTGACAGCTCACCCCAACGACCCCAGCCTCCGCTCCTTCATCGAAGTCGATCCTTCCTCCGACTTCCCGATCCAGAACCTGCCCTATGGCGTGTTCTCCACTGCGTCCAATCCGACGCCTCGCGTTGGCGTGGCAATCGGCGACTACGTGCTCGATCTCTGGGAGCTTGAGCAAGACTCGCGGCTCGATGTCGGACCGCTTGGTGTGTTCGCGACGCCATCGCTCAATCCGTTCATGGCGCTGGGGCCAAAGGTCTGGACGAAGACGCGGGCGCGGATCAGCGAGATCCTGCGTGTGGATCATCCCGAGCTGCGCGACAATGAAGAGCTGCGCAGCCGAGCGCTCGTGCCGATGCGTGAAGCAAGGCTGCATATGCCGTTCGCCGTCTCCGGCTATACCGATTTCTACTCGTCGAAGGAGCACGCCACCAATGTCGGCGTCATGTTCCGCGGCAAGGACAATGCGCTGCAGCCGAACTGGCTGCATATGCCGATCGCCTATAACGGCCGCGCCTCCACGGTGGTGGTGTCGGGCACCAAGGTGAAGCGCCCGCGCGGGCAGCTCAAGCCGCCGAATGTCGAGCTGCCGAGCTTCGGCCCGTGCAAGCGGCTCGATTTCGAGCTGGAGATGGGCGTCGTGATCGGCCAGTCCTCCCCGATGGGCGGCATGCTCACGGAGAGTCAGGCCGAGGAGATGATCTTCGGCTTCGTGCTCCTCAACGACTGGAGCGCGCGCGACATCCAGCAATGGGAATATGTGCCGCTCGGCCCGTTCCTGGCCAAGGCGTTTGCGACCTCGATCAGTCCGTGGGTGGTGACGCGCGAGGCGCTGGAGCCGTTCCGCCTGAAGGGGCCGGAGCAGCAGCCGGTGCCGCTGGACTATCTCAAGCAGACCAAGCCGCAGAACTACGATGTCGAGCTGGACGTGTCCTTGCGCGCGGCCGGGGCCAACGCGCCGACCAGCATCAGCCGCACCAGTTTCAAATACATGTACTGGTCTTCGGTGCAGCAATTGATGCACCACGCCTCCTCCGGCTGCGCCATGAATGTCGGCGATCTCCTCGGCAGCGGCACCATCTCCGGGCCGGAGAAGAACCAGCGCGGCAGCCTGCTCGAGATCAGCTGGAACGGTACCGAGCCGGTCGAATTGCCCGGCGGCGCCAGGCGCTCGTTCCTGGAGGACGGCGACAGTCTCGTCATGCGCGGCTGGTGCCAGGGCAACGGCTATCGCGTCGGCTTCGGCGAGGTCGAGGGAACCATTCTGGCGGCGGAGCGAGATCCAGTCGTTCCGGGGCGCGCGTAGCGCGAACTATGGTGCGCGCTTGCGCACCAGAGAACCTCGAGATTCCGGGTTCGATGCTGCGCATCGCCCCGGAATGACCGGCTAAATCACCGCATCTCCGGCGGCACGTCGCGGATCCGCGCGCAATGCGCGGCGACATCCTCCACGCTGTATTTCAGATGCACCCGCTGGTCGGACGGCGTCTGCTTGCTGGTGCACACGCCCGGCCGCCATTCCCGAGTCGGCCTGATCGGGCGCGGCGCAAAGCCACCGCCGCAGTTCGGGCAGACATTGAAGAGCTTTGTCTCGACGCAGTCCGCACAGAACGTGCACTCGTAGGAACATATCCGCGCGTTGGTTGCATCCGGCAGCAGGTCGCAATCGCAATATTCGCAGTTCGGTCGAAGCTGGAGGGCCATGTTAAATCTCCGCACATGGGGCTGCGATCATCGCAGATCGCGGAGCCAGCGCGAATGACTTAGTTCCCTCGATTTCAGCCGGGCTTGATCTCCTTCAGCGGCAATCGCGAGCTTTCCTTCAACCTGTCCAGCACGATCGAGGAGCGTACATGCGCAACGCTCTGGTGCGGCATCAGGACGTCGTTGACGAGGTTGGAGAGGCCCTTGAGATCACGCAGCACGGCCTTCAGCACGTAGTCGGCATCGCCCGTCAGCGAATAGGCCTCCTGAATCTCGTCGATGCGGTTCACCAGTGCGCGGAAGCGTTTGGAATTGTCAGGCGAATGGGTCGCAAGCCCCACCTGGATGAAGGCGATCACGCCGAAGCCCAGCGCCTCGCTGGAGAGATCGGCGTGATAGCCCGATATCACCTTCTCTTCCTCCAGCCGCATCCTCCGGCGCGAGCATTGCGAGGCCGACAGGCCTGCGAGTTCGGCAAGCTCCTGGTTGGTGAGGCGGCCATCGTCCTGGAGCGCGCCGAGGATCTTGAGGTCGAAGGCGTCGACTGAAGTCATGCGTTATTTGTCCATATCATGCACGGATCGTGCATAGGATAGCTGGAAGCCATCCTCTTTGCACGCCTCTTGCGCTTCCCATGAAGGACAATTCCTTCCAGCAACCATTCGGGAGAACACCATGGGACCGTTTCCGCACGATGCACCGCCGGCCACTGTCAGCGCCGACAATCCGATGGGCACCGACGGGTTCGAGTTCGTGGAATACGCGCATCCCCATCCGGAAGAGCTGCACGCGCTGTTCAAGCTGATGGGTTATGCGCCGGTCGCGCGCCACAGGACCAAGAAGATCACGGTCTATCGCCAGGGCGACATCAACTACCTCGTCAACGAGGAGCCCGGCACCCACGGTTACGAGTTCGTCGCCGCGCACGGCCCCTGTGCGCCGTCGATGGCATTCCGCGTCGTCGATGCCAAGGCGGCTTATGACCGCGCGATTTCGCTCGGCGCGGAACCTGCGGAAGCGTCATCCGCGCAGAAGACGCTCGATGTGCCCGCGATCAAGGGCATCGGCGGCAGCCTGCTATATTTCGTCGATCGCTACGGGGCCAAAGGCTCGGCCTATGATGCGGAGTACGAATGGCTCGGCGCGCGCGATCCCAAGCCTGCCGGCGCCGGCCTGTTCTATCTCGACCATCTCACCCACAACGTCCATCGCGGCCGCATGGATGTCTGGACCGGCTTCTACGAAAGGATCTTCAATTTCCGCCAGATCCGCTTCTTCGACATCGAGGGCCGCGCCTCCGGCCTGTTCTCGCGCGCGCTGACCAGCCCCGACGGCAAGATCCGGATTCCGATCAACGAGGACGCCGGCGATGCCGGCCAGATCGAGGAATATCTGAAGACCTATCGCGGCGAGGGCATCCAGCACATCGCCTGCGGCTGCCGCGACATCTACCGCACCATCGAAGGCCTGCGCGAGGCCGGCCTGCCGTTCATGCCGTCGCCGCCCGACACCTATTTCGAGAAGGTCGACGCGCGGCTGCCCAAGCATGGGGAGGATCTGGCGAGGCTACGAAAGAACGGCATCCTGATCGACGGCGAAGGCGTCGTCGAAGGCGGCCAGACCAAGGTGCTGCTGCAGATCTTCTCGGCCAACGCGATCGGTCCGATCTTCTTCGAGTTCATCCAGCGCAAGGGCGACGACGGTTTTGGCGAGGGCAATTTCAAGGCCCTGTTCGAATCGATCGAGGAGGATCAGATCCGCCGCGGAGTGTTGAAGGTGGATGCGGCATAGGTTGTTGCGCTCGCTACGCTCGCTTGTCCGGGACGACAGCGGAGAGTTAGGCGACAGCAGAGGGGCTAACGCCCCGCCCACGCCTGCATCACCGCGCCGATCTCCGCGCCCTCCGGCTCGCGCACCGTTGACGGCGTGCGCGAGAACCGTGGCGCCGGTGCGGGCTGCTTCACGCCATGGCGTTCGATGAACACGTTGCGCGCGACCATGTGCGGATGCTTCGTCGCTTCCGACATGGTCAGCACCGGCGCGAAGCAGATGTCGGTGCCTTCCATGATCTTGCACCAATCCTCGCGCGTCTTGCTCTTGAACACCGCCTTCAGCTTCTCCTTCAGCGCCGGCCAGGCCTTGGGGTTCATCTGCGCGTCGAAATCGGCATCTGTCAGGCCCGCATGCTCGCGCAGCAGCGCGTAGAATTGCGGTTCGATCGAGCCGATCGAGACGAAGTGCCCGCAGGCGCATTCATAGACGCCGTAGAAATGCGCGCCGCCGTCGAGGAAGTTCTGGTTACGCCCCTCGGTCCAGCGTCCCAGCGTGGTCATGTCGAAGAAGAACGACATCAGTGACGCCGCGCCGTCGCACATCGCGGCGTCGACGACCTGGCCCTTGCCGGACCTTTGCGCTTCCAGCAGCGCTGCGAGCACGCCGACGACGAGATAGAGCGCGCCGCCGCCGAAATCACCGACCAGGTTGAGCGGCGGCACCGGCGCTTCCTTCGTGCCGATCGCAGCGAGCGCCCCGGTGATGGAGATGTAATTGATGTCGTGGCCGGCGGCATTCGCCAGCGGGCCTTCCTGGCCCCAGCCCGTCATGCGGCCGTAGACCAGCTTGGGACTGCGCGCGAGCACGACGTCCGGCCCGAGGCCCAGCCGCTCCATCACGCCGGGACGAAAGCCTTCGACCAGCGCATCGGCGCTGGCGAGCAGGTCCAGCACTTGCGCGATCGCCGCCTTGTCCTTGAGATCGAGCTCGATCACCTTGCGGCCGCGGCCCGCCACCGACTTCATGCTCTTCTTCGCGCCGACACGGTCGAGCGTGACGACGTCTGCGCCCATATCCGCCAGCATCATGCAGGCGAACGGGCCGGGCCCGATGCCGGCGAATTCGACGATGCGGAAGCCCGAGAGCGGGCCGGAGGCGCGGACGGACGTGGAGGGGGCTGATTTATCGAGCACGTTGTTGTTTCCTCGGGTCGCGGGCGAATGCCGATGATTCCGCAATCGCTGCTGACGTTCTTCTTTGGAGCGAGTTAATCGGCTGATTAACTTTTCTCGCCTTCACGCCTGCGAGGCAAGCGGTTTTCATGCCGCATGGCCAAAAATAAAACGGCGCGCACTGAAGTGCGCGCCGCAGAAAATTTGTGTCGAGACGCTGGCGGCGAGATCAGCCTGCAGCGGCCACCGCGCGCTGCGCCATTACCTTGATGAGATTGGCGCGATATTCCGCAGTGCCGTGGATGTCGGCCAGCAATCCACTCGCGGAAATGCTGACGCCATCGACCGCCGCCGGCGACCAGTTCGCCTTCAGCGCGGCCTCGATCGCAGGAACCCGCATCACACCGGATTGCGAGGCGCCGGTGGCTGCGACGCGCACCTCGCCCGACTTGGCCTGGGCGACGAACACGCCGGTCAGCGCAAAGCGTGATGCCGGATGCCGCATCTTTTCGTAGCCTGCTTTCGCCGGCACCGGGAACGACACGGCGGTGATGATCTCGCCGTCCTCGAGCGCCGTGGTGAACAGGCCCTGGAAAAAGTCCTCGGCGGAGATCGACCGCTTGTTGGTCTTCACGGTGGCACCAAGTGCGAGCAACGCGGCGGGGAAGTCCGCTGCAGGATCGTTGTTGGCGATCGAGCCGCCGATCGTGCCGCGATAGCGCACCGCGGGGTCGCCGAGCACCGAGGTGAGATGGGCGATCGCGGGAATCGCCTTCTTCACATCGGCATTCGTCATGATGTCGTAGTAGGTCGTGGCGGCCTTGATGGTCAGCGTGTCGCCCGACAATTCGACGCCCTGCAGCTCCTTGATCTTGCCGAGGTCGATGACGTCGGAGGGGCTGGCGAGGCGCTGCTTCATCACGGGCAGCAGCGTCTGGCCGCCGGCCAGGAACTTCGCCTCGCTGCTCTTGCCGAACAGGCTGACGGCCTCGTCGACCGAGGAGGCGCGATGATAGGTGGTCTGGTACATCTTGGTTGCTCCTGAAATCTATTCTCTGTCATTCCGGGATGCGCCTGTTGGCGCAGACCCGGAATCTCGAGGTTGAATTCGTGGCTCCAGATTCCGGGTTCGACGCTGCGCGTCGCCCCGGAATGACGGTGATGAGGTGTTAGCCTGCGTGGATCGTGCGCCACACCCGATCGGGGGTTGCGGGCATTTCCAGATTGTTCTTGCCGATCGCATCCGTGATCGCGTTGATCACGGCCGCCGAGGCGCCGATCGCGCCGGCCTCACCGCAACCCTTGATGCCCAGGGGATTGCCCGGGCACAGCGTCGTGGTGTGGGAGAGGTTGAACGAGGGCACATCGTCGGCGCGCGGCATGGCGTAGTCCATGAACGAGGCCGTGACCGGCTGGCCGTTGGCATCGTAGATGGCGTGCTCGAGCAGCGCCTGCCCGATGCCTTGAACCAGGCCGCCATGGACCTGGCCCTCGACGATCATCGGGTTGATCAGCCGGCCGAAATCGTCGGCCGCGACGAAGTTGACGAAGCTTGTCTTGCCGGTGCCGGGATCGACCTCGAGCTCGCAGATATAGGTGCCGGCCGGGAAGGTGAAGTTGGTCGGATCGTAGAAGGCGCTCTCCTTCAGGCCCGGCTCCATCCCGTCAGGCAGATTGTGCGCGGTATAGGCCGCGAGCGCGACCATCGGCAGGGCGATCGCCTTGTCGGTGCCCGTCACCTTGAACTCGCCGTTCTCGATGACGATGTCGGCTTCGGAAGCTTCCAGCGCATGCGCCGCGATCTTCTTGGCCTTCGCTTCCATCTTCTCCATCGCCTTCAGGATCGCGGTGAGGCCGACGGCCGCCGAGCGCGAGCCGTAGGTGCCCATGCCGAACTGCACCTTGTCGGTGTCGCCATGGACGATCGAGACCTGGCTGATGGGAACGCCGAGACGTTCGGCGACGAGCTGGCAGAACGTGGTCTCGTGACCCTGGCCGTGGCTGTGCGAGCCCGTGAGGATCTCGATGGTGCCGACCGGATTGACGCGCACCTCGGCCGATTCCCACAGGCCGACGCCGGCGCCCAGGCTGCCGACCGCCTTGGACGGCGCGATGCCGCAGGCCTCGATGTAGCAGGACACGCCGATGCCGCGCAGCTTGCCGTCGGCTTTCGCCTTGGCCTTGCGGGCGGGGAAGCCGGCATAGTCGATCGCCTTCATCGCCGCATCGAGCGAGGCGTTGAAGTCGCCGGTGTCATAGGCCATGATCACGGGCGTCTGGTGCGGGAACGTGGTGATGAAGTTGGTCCGCCGCAGCTGAGCCGGATCGACCTTGAGCTGCCGCGCCGCCGTCTCCATCAGACGTTCGATGAGATAGCTCGCCTCGGGGCGGCCCGCGCCGCGATAGGCGTCGACCGGCGTCGTGTTGGTGTAGACGCCGACCACTTCGGCGTGGATCGCCGGGATGTTGTACTGGCCCGACAGCAGTGTCGCGTAGAGATAGGTCGGCACTGACGACGAGAACAGCGACATGTAGGCGCCGAAATTGGCGTAGGTCTTCACCTTGAGGCCGGTGATCTTGTTGTTGGCGTCGAACGCCATCTCGGCATGGGTCACATGGTCGCGGCCATGCGCGTCGGTGAGGAACGCCTCGGTGCGGTCACCGGTCCATTTCACGGGACGGCCGACCTTCTTGGAGGCCCATAGCGCCACCATCTCCTCCGGATAGATGAAGATCTTGGAGCCGAAGCCGCCGCCGACGTCGGGGGCGATCACGCGCAGCTTGTGCTCGGGGGCGATGTTGTAGAACGCCGACAGCACGAGACGGGCGACGTGCGGGTTCTGCGAGGTCGTGTAGAGCGTGAAATGCTCCTCCGCCGCGTCGTAATCGGCGATCGCCGCGCGCGGCTCCATCGCATTCGGAGCAAGGCGGTTGTTGGTGACGTCGAGCTTGACGACGTTGGCGGCCTTGGCGAAGGCGGCATCGGTGGCGCCCTCGTCGCCGATCACCCAGTCATAGACCTGGTTGCCGGGCGCTTCGGGATGCAGCTGCGGCGCGCCTGGTTTGATCGCGGCGTGAACGTCGGCGACTGCGGGAAGCTCTTCGTAATTGACAACGACCGCTTCCGCGGCGTCGCGCGCCAGATTCTTGCTCTCTGCGATCACGACCGCGACGGCCTGTCCGACGAAGCGCACCGTCTCCGGCGCCATTGCGGGCCATGCGCCCATCTTCATCGGGCTGCCGTCCTTGGAGGTGATGGCCCAGCCGCAAATGAGGTTGCCGACCTTGTCGTCGACGATCTGCTGGCCCGTGAGCACCGCGACCACACCCGGCATCTTCAGCGCGGCGGAGGAGTCGATCCCCTTGACCTTGGCGTGGGCGTGGGGGCTGCGGATGAAATGGGCATGGGTCATGCCCGTCAGCTTGATGTCGTCGACGTAGCGGCCCTTGCCGGTAATGAAACGCTTGTCTTCCTTGCGCACGACGCGTGCGCCGATGCCTTCAACACCCATGTCTGGTCCTCCCGACCGGAAATTTTGTGGCTGCGCTTTCCTTCGAGAGCGGCAGCGGTGATTTGTTCTATCGAGGCGCGCCGGTTTACTCGGCCGCCTGCGAGACCTTCATGCGGCCGGCCGCATCCAGCACGGCTTTGACGATGTTGTGGTAGCCGGTGCAGCGGCAGATATTGCCTTCGAGCTCGGTGCGGACGGTGGCCTCGTCGAGCTGGCCGCCGTGGCGTTGCACGATGTCGATCGCCGACATGATCATGCCCGGCGTGCAATAGCCGCACTGAAGGCCGTGATTGTCGCGGAAGGCGGCCTGCATCGGGTGCAGCTCGTCGCCCTTCGCAATGCCCTCGATGGTGGTGATGCTGGCGCCGTCGGCCTGGCCCGCCAGCATGGTGCAGGATTTCACCGCACGGCCGTCCATGTGCACGACACAGGCGCCGCACTGGCTGGTGTCACAGCCGACATGGGTGCCGGTGAGATTGAGGTGATCGCGCAGCAGCTGGACCAGCAGCGTGCGGTCCTCGACGTCGACAGCAACGGCCTTGCCGTTCACCGTCAGTTTGACTGTAGACACGTGACGTCCTCCCAAGTGATTTTGATTGCTTCTAATTAGAGACAGCGCAACGGAACTTTGCAACTGGCATTTTGGTGACCTCGCGTCATGGAAAGGTCATCGGGGCGGCCGTCTCGGCGCGCGAATCGATCACGATGCTCCGGGCCGTCGCCAAAGCATGGCGCGGCTGGAACGCAGGTCTTGAAAATTCAGGCATCGCGTCCGGAACGTCGCATCGTCGACGCCGCGTGCGGCCGCTCGAGCGCGAGTTCAGCCCTGTCGCACGTTGTCCTCCTCGGATGTCTTGTTCCTTGGCCTGGATAGGAGCATGGGTCCGCGGCTTTGTAATCGCGATCTTGGTAGTATGCGGCGAAACGCTAAGTCATTGATTTCGCTGCGAGCGTGCCCGGGGCCGGGCATTGCGGCCGCAGCGCTCGCGGCCGCAGCGGCCCGCCTCCTACTTCCTGGCGATTGATCGACGGCGCGTGCCGCCCTATCCGCGCTGAACAAACACAACGGAGGGTGGAAGCGATGCAGATGAACGACAGCCAGCGCATTCCGGCGTCGAAAGCCAAGGTATGGGCCGCGCTCAACGATCCCGAGATTCTCAGGCGCTGCATTCCCGGCTGCCAATCGCTCGAGATGGCCTCGCCGACGGAGATGACGGCGACGGTGGTGCTGAAGGTCGGCCCGGTGAAGGCGACCTTCAGCGGCAAGGTGACGCTGGCCGATATCGATGCGCCCAACGGCTATCGCATCATCGGCGAAGGCGCCGGCGGCGTCGCGGGCTTCGCCAAGGGCGGCGCGAAGGTCAGGCTGGAAGATGAATCGCCCGACGTCACCATCCTGCACTACGAGGCCGACGCGCAGATCGGCGGCAAGCTCGCACAGCTCGGCGCGCGGTTGATCGACTCGACATCGCGAAAACTTGCCGCGAGCTTCTTCGAGAATCTTGCAGCGGTGGTAGCGCCATCATCGTGACCGATGCGGCGATGCCGCCTCAATCCGATGGCGCGTTTCGAGCTTTAAAAATAGGGGTAAGGCGCAAGTCGCGACAACGAGATGAGTGGCGAAAGCCGCCAATGATTTGCACTACTACCTTCCGCCTATACTAAGCGCGAAACGGCGATGCTGTAATTTCGAACGATGGCTCGCAGACGAACTGCGCATCACGGCGCAACGCGCTTCGACGCCCAACGTGGCGTGCACAACAACATCGTGGAGGGAATACATGACCTTTGGAACGAAGGGATTCTTGGCTGGCATCTCGATGATTGCGATGCTCGCCGCCGTCACGTCGGGCGTTCGCGCCAACGACTCGCTGATCAAGGCGCAATCCGACCAGAATCAGTGGGCCGTCGCCGGCCACGATTACGGCAATACGCGCTACAGCCCGCTGAAGCAGATCAATACCGAGAACGCCGGCAAGCTGACGCTCGCCTATTCGTTCTCGCTGGCCTCGTTGCGCTCGAACGAATCATCGCCGATCGTCATCGGCAACACGCTGTACGTGTCGAGCTCCTGGGGGCCGAAATATGTCTACGCGCTCGATGCCGCGACCGGTGTCCGCAAGTGGACCTGGGAGCCCGAGATTCCCGAGGACGTGCTGCAATTTGCCTGCTGCGACGTGAACAACCGCGGCGTCTCCTACGCGGATGGAAAGATCTTCGTCGGCCGTCTCGACGGCAAGCTGACGGCGCTCGATGCCGCGACCGGCAAGTCGCTCTGGACGACGAAGGTCGTCGACTACAAGCAGGGCTCGGTCATCACCTCGCCTCCGCTGGTCGTGCGCGACAAGGTCATCACCGGTTTCGGCGGCGGCGAGTACGGCGTGCGCGGCTCGCTCCAGGCCTTCGACATCAATACCGGCAAGCAGTTGTGGCAGACCTTCACCGTTCCCAGCCCGGACGAGCCCGGCGGCGACACCTGGAAGGGCGATTCCGCACAGCATGGCGGCGGTGCGGCCTGGCTGGTCGGCTCCTACGATGCCAAGACCGACACGGTCTATTGGGGCACCAGCAATCCAGGTCCGTGGAACACCGGCGTGCGTTCGACCGGCGACGGTAATTTCGGCAAGCTGACCAATCTCTACACGGCTTCGACCCTCGCGCTCGATCCCAACACCGGCAAGATCAAATGGCACATCCAGACCACGCCGGCCGATGCCTGGGACTATGACGGCGTCAACGAGGCCGTGCTCGCGGACCTGAAGATCGGCGGCGGCACCGTGCCGACGCTAATGAAGGCGGATCGCAACGGCTACTTCTTCGTCGCCAACCGTGAGACCGGCAAGGTGCTCTCGGCGGAGAAATACGTCTTCTCGAACTGGGCCAAGAAGTGGGACGTCAACACGATGCGTGCGGAAGAGGATCCGGACAAGCGTCCGGGGCCGAACCATCCCGCCAAGGACATCTGCCCGAACCTGATCGGCGGCAAGAACTGGCAGCCGATGTCGTTCAACCCGCAGACCGGCCTCGTCTACATCCCTTCGAATAACGTCTGCATGGACTGGTCGGTCTCCGACGTCGCCTACAAGCGTGGCGTATTCTATCTCGGCGCCGAGTTCCCGACCAAGGAAGGTCCCGGCGGCTTTCTCGGCGAGCTCGTGGCCTGGGATCCGGTGGCGCAGAAGAAGGTCTGGTCGATCAAGGAAGACCTGCCGTTCAACGGCGGCACGCTGACCACCGGTGGTGGCCTCGTGTTTGCCGGCAACATTCACGGCGACTTCCGCGCCATCGATGCGAAGTCCGGCAAGGTGCTCTGGAGCAAGAATCTCGGCTCCGGCATCGGCGCAGGCCCGGTGACCTACAGTGTCGACGGCAAGCAATACGTCGCCATCGTCGTCGGCCGCACGGCAGCATTGCCCGCGTTCCTGGGCGAGGTTGGAAAGAAGATGACGGCCGCAGCCCCCGAGGGCGGTTCGCTCTTCGTGTTCTCCGTCCAGTGACCACTCGCGCGCGTATCCCGAAGGAGACGGGATACGCGCGTGCTTTCTCGACATTGCGCGGCGGCACCAGCCAGATCCTGGGCCGCAACGCCTGGTCCAACCATTCCCAGATCCCGGAGATGAGGATGCGTCCGATTAATCCAGGTAACGGCAAGCGCCGACATCGCAACATCGCGGGACGACTTGCATGGCTCGCCGCGTCCGCGGTGATTGCATCGGTTGCCGCCGTCCATGCCGACGAGGCCAAGCCGTTCCGCCTGTGCGCCGATCCGACCAACCTGCCTTTCTCGAGCGATAATCCGTCGCAGCCGGGCTTTTATGTCGAGATCGGCCAGGCGCTGGCGCAGGCGCTCGGCCAGCCGATCACCTACGACTGGTACAAATCCTATTTCGGCAAGCGGACCGTGCGGGTCACGCTGCTCGGCAAGCAATGCGATGCCATGATCGGCTTGCCGCGCTCGGAGGACTTCATGGGGCCGGCCGTGATCTTCTCCAGCGCGTTTGCAAGGGAGGGTTATGCCCTGGTTGCGGCGAAGGGGCAGGCGATCGGCGGCGTGGACGATCTCCGGGGCAAGCGCGTGGCCGTCCAGTACGCCTCTACGCCGCAAAACCTTCTGGCGACCCGTGACGACATCCAGAAGGTGACGGTGCTGTCGCCCGAGGAGGCGATGCAGGTGCTCGACCAGGGCAGGGCGGACGTCGCCTTCATCTGGGGACCTGTCGCCGGCTGGCTGAACATGACAGCCTATGGCGATCGCTATCAGATCCGGCTGACCGAAGGCGAGGGCCTGTCATGGGATGCCGCGATCGGCTTCGCGAAGGGATCGAGCGAGCTGCGCGATCGGGTCGATGCGATCCTGCCGACGCTTCGGCGCACGATCGCCGATCTTGCGGTGAAATACGGCTTGCCGGCCGGACAGCCGGTTCGCTTCGGCGCGATTGAAGCCGTGCCGGCGGCAACCACGACCGGGACCGGTCCTGGGCCGGGTGTGGCGCAGGTCGCAAATGTGGTGGCGACCGAGACCAAGGGCGATGCGGCCGCGCCGAATGCGGAAGTTGCCGGAGCGGGCAAGGAAATCTTCAACGGAACCTGTGCGCATTGCCACGGCCCCGACGCCATTCAGAGCGAGCGGAAGATCGACCTTCGGCTGCTGCGACACCGTTATGGCGACGACATGCGCGATACGTTCTGGAAGACCGTGCATGAGGGGCGTCCCGCCAAGGGCATGCCGTCCTGGAAGGAGGTCTTCACCGACGACCAGTTCGCCAGCATCTATTCCTTCCTGCTGAGCGTCCAGGTCGAATCGAACGACTGAACGGTCTTGACCGGACGGGATCGGGAAGATGTGGTAGGGTCCATCCGGCATCCTTCCGACGCCGAACCGGCCCAGGAGCGATGCGCTGCTGCCGCGCGTGCGGTGGATCTTTTGGAAGGCGCCATGGCCAGCTTCCTGATCATCGACGATCATCCGCTGTTTCGCGAAGCGCTGGGCAATGCAGTGCGGCTGGCTTTGCCGGAGGCTCGTATCCTGGAGGCGATGTCGATCGAGGACGCGCTGGACATCCTGTCGGCCGAGCAGGGGATCGACCTCGCGCTGCTCGATCTGTCGCTGCCGGATGCGACCGGCTTCTCCGGCTTCCTGCGCTTGCGCGAGACCTATCCGCGCTTGCCGGTCGCCATCGTCTCGAGCGAGGAAGACCAGCACGTGGTCCGCGAGGCGCTGGCGCTCGGTGCGGCCGGCTATCTGCCGAAATCGACGTCGAAGCGCGAGCTGGCTCAGTCGATCGAGGGCGTGCTGTCCGGATCGGTGTCGGTGCCGCGAGATTTCGTGGCAACGCCGCAGCGGCGGAAAGCCGAGACCAGCAAGGCCCTCGAGGTCAAGCTCCGCGAGCTCACGCCGCAGCAGCTCAGGGTTCTGGACCTGCTGCGCCGCGGCTATCCGAACCGGCAGATCGCGCAGGAGCTGCAGCTCGCCGAATCCACGGTCAAGGCGCACATCACCGAGATCCTGCGCAAGCTCGGGCTGTTCAGCCGAAACAAGGCGATCATCGAGATCGGCAAGATGGACCTGCCCGATCCCAGGAACCGCGCCTATGCGAGGGTCGATCGCGGGAGGCCGCAATGATCGGCCTCGCCGTTGTTGACCTCGATCAAGCCGGCGCGCGCCGGCTGATCCATGCTTATCTGAAGCTCGAAGTCCGGCAACGATTTGGAAATGGCTGACGCGTGACGCGATTTCTGATTGTCGAAGACCATCCGTTGTTCCGCGAGGCACTCGAAGGCGCGCTGCAAATGGTGGCGCCCGGGGCCGAGATCCTGCAGGCGATTTCGGTCGACGGTGCGCTCGAGCAGCTGTCCGCGGGCGCCGAGCTCGATCTTCTCCTGCTCGATCTGTCGATGCCGGGCACGACCGGCCTTTCGGGCATCGTGCGCATCCGCAAGGCCTTTCCGAAGGTTCCGGTCGTCATCGTGTCGGGACATCAGGATTCCAGGATCATCTCGAGCGCCTTGTCGCTCGGTGTGGCCGGTTACATCTTCAAATCCTCGTCCAAGCAGGAGCTCGCCCAGTCGATCGGCGAGGCGCTGCAGGGGCTCGTCTGTCTTCCCGATGCCTATCGTGCACTCCGGCCGCAGCGCGCCCCAAGTCCCGCCCATGATTTGCTGAAGCGGCTGCATGATCTGACGCCGCAGCAATTGCGTGTCCTCGACATGCTCAAGCGCGGCCTCCAGAACAAGCAGATCGCCTATGAGCTGAAGATTTCCGAGACGACCGTGAAGGTCCATGTCTCGGACATCCTGCGCAAGCTGAACGTGGTGAGCCGCACCAAGGCGATCGTCGAGATGTCGAAGATCGATTTTGCGACGCTGGCAAGCGACGAGAGCCGGGCGAAGCACGATCGCGCACAGTCGGAATAGATGTCCGTCACGTCAGCAGGAACGACAGCAGTGCGCGCATCTCGGCGGGCTTGACCGGCTTCTTCAGCACTTCGAGGCCGGACAGGCTCGCCTGCTTGGCGGCCTTCTCGGAGTAGTCGGCGGTGATGATCATCGCGGGCACGTCGAGCTTCAGATGCTGGCGGATGTCGGCAATCGCCGACAATCCGCTCTCGCCGTGATCGAGATGAAGATCGGCGATGACGGCATCGGGCGCGCCGCCCAGCTCGCTGAGGCGCAGCAGCGCGTCGGCCGCCGATGGCGTGGTCGCGACGTCGCAGCCCCAGCCTTCCAGCAGGGCGGCCATGGCCTCGGAGCCGGACGGGTCGTTCTCGACCAGCAGGATCTTGGCGCCTTCGAGGCCGCCATATCGACATTCGCTGAGCTTGGTCTCGTGCACCTCGTCGCTGACCTCGGCGGGATCGGCCGGCTCGAGCTCCAGGACGAAGGTCGATCCCTTGCCGACCTGCGAGGACAGTTGGACCTCATGACCGAGCACCGTCGCGAAGCGGCGAACGATGGAGAGACCGAGCCCGAACCCGGCCTGGTCGGTCGCGCTGGCTTCGCCGCGCTGAAACTCGCGAAAGATCGCTTCCTGCTGCGCCTGCGCAATTCCTGGTCCGGTATCGGAAACCTGGACGCAGACGCGGTCGTTGCGGCGCCTGCACCCCATCACGACGCCACCGCTGCGGGTGTAGCGGATGGCATTGGCGAGCAGATTTTGCAGGATGCGCCGGAGCATCATCGCGTCCGACGCCACCGCGAGCGGCGAGTTGCGGATGCGCAAGGACAGGCCTTGCCGCGCCGCGATCGGCGCGAATTCGTCGCGAAGCTGCTCGAACAGCGGCGCCAGCGCCAACGGACGCACGTCGGGCCTGAGCGCGCCGGCGTCGAGCTTGGCGATCTCCAAGAGCGACCGCAGCAGATCCTCCAGCGTCACCAGCGAGCGATCGACCTGGTCGACCAGCAGGCCCGACTCCTGCGTTTCCATCATCTCCGCCAGCGCAGAGAGCGTGAGCCGCGCGGCGTTCAGCGGTTGCAGCAGGTCGTGGGTGACGGAGATCAGAACGGACGATTTGAGCGAGCTTGCAGCCTCGGCCTGCTGCTTGGCGCGATATAGACCCTCGTTGGCGCGTTCGATCGAATGCAGGGCTTCGCGCAGCTGGTGGGTCCGGTCCCGGACCTGTCGGTCGAGCGCGATGGCGGTCTCGAACAGCGAGAAGGCGTTGAGCTGCTGGTCCATCGAGCGCTCGACCCGGGACATCAGCGCGGCATTGATCTTCCTCAGCTTCACGGTTTCCCGCTGCAGCTGCTCGACCGTGTCGGGGTCCTGCCACAGCTCGGTCACGACGGACGCCTGCCGATGGCGACGCCCGTGAAGGTCTGGTTCACATGCATCGAGCCGAATTGCTCGCCGTAGGTATGAAAGCCGACCACGCGATTCTGCCGGTAGAGCTCGGACATGTCGCGGGCGAGCTGGTGCTGCTCGGCGTCGAGCCGGCGCAGCAGGCACTCGAAACCGATATAGAGCGAGACGTCGCCGATCTGCTCGCGCGTCTCCGCGAAGGCCGCGCGCGTCGTGCCGACGAGGCTGCGCGATGTCGCCGCCGTCAGCACCATGCCTTCGTCGATCGCGCAAAAGAAGTGCAGCGACCCGTCCGGCTCGACGCGCTGGATCGAGCGGGCATAGTAGGAGCCGCCGACGCGGACCAGAACGGGATGCGAGGCGAAGGAGAACGGATCGAGCTTGGCGTCCATGATCCCGACGACGCGGGAATATTCCTGGGCGGCAGGCTCGGCGTTCAGCTCCCTGACGGTTCGATTCTCGATGTCGGCCTCGGTGACCACCATCTTCTGGGCCCGCGGTTCGAAATTGTCACACTTGAAGACCCGGAACGGCAGCGACGTGCTCAGGAGGATAAGGAGAGCGGCGTTGGTGTGCGCCTTGCCGTCGAGGAACACCCAGGTCCGCTCGAACCGCATCCCGTCGCCCGCGGAGCCGCCGACGATGGGGATGTCGTCCAGCGAGGCATAGAGCGCGGACATCACCGCTTCTTCCCGGCGGCACAGGCCGTCGATCAGGACCAGGCCGAACGGATTTCCGCGCTCGACCTGGGAGGACACCCGCAGCAATTCCTGCCGGGCCTCGGCGCTGATCCTGCGGCCGTCCTCGACGTGAAAGCTGTCGAGATTGAGAATCGGGCGGACCACGGCGGAGAAATCGGCGCTGCAGAAAGCGAGCGCGACGACGCTGTTCTCGTCCCAGCCGTCGGGAGCCAGCTCGCCGGCGGTGGTGCAACCGCAGACCGGGATCCCGTCGAATTGGCGGCTGATCTCGGCGATGAATTGGTGCGGATCGTAGCTCGGGGAGACGAAGAGCAGAACGAGCGCCAGCTCGTCGGACGGAAGCTGAGCGGCGAGGTCGGCGACGGCTTGCTCGGCCCCCGCGGCCTTCGACTTCGCGACGGCAACGCCAGACGCACCGCCAAACCGAAAGTCGGTTTGCCCCACTCCGTCTCTCCCTCTAGGACCCGCTTGGTCTGATGCCAAGTGCCTGACAAGTGTCCAGAGAATATGGTCTTTTTCGTCTGGTCGCAACATTGCGGACAATCCGCGGAACGTGTGGTCCGCACCAAAGGGTGCGCGCTGCACGAATTTACCGCCCCTTGACCTTTCTGCCCTAATTTTCATCGCCGGTCCGGGAGGGGCTGCTCCCGGGCCGAGCCGCACATGCAAGAATTGACATCGGGGGTTGGGAATGTCCGGGCGTAACGCGTCGCCGTCTAAGCGCACAATATTTCCCGCTCTCAGGTTCCGCGCCAAGATCATCCTCGGCTTTGCCGCGGTGCTGGCGATCTCCGCCGGCAGCATGGCGTTCTCCTATTTCGGCTTCGAGCGGGTCTCGGCCGGGGTCGGGTCCTACCGCAGCAGCGTGTCGGAGGCCGACCTCGCCCGCAATATCGACCGCGAGCTGCTCGGCTATCGTTCGGCCGCCAAATATTTCGTCGTTACCGGCAAGGAAGATGACGCCAAGGCGGCACTTGATGCCGAGGCCAACCTGAAGAATGCCATCGACCAGGCCGTCAAGAGCGCCAAGTCGCCGGCGCGGAAGGAGAGTCTCGACAAGCTCGCCAAGGAATTCTCGAATTTCTCCGCGACCTTCGCCAAGGTTCTCCAGGCCAAGCGTGACAGCACGTTGCTGGTGCAGAACCAGCTGCAGCGCCAAGCCAATCTCCTCAAGTACAAGCTCGACGACATCGGCAACAACGCCTCCGATTCCGAGGCGCAGGCAATCGAATTCGGCACCAAGCAGGTCAACGCCCAGTTCCAAACCGCGAGCGCCGCGGCCACCAATTTCGTGCTGACGTCCGATCAGGCGATCGCGAGCAGCGCGCTGGCACGGCTGAAATTCGTCGAGAACTCGCTCGGCGCGGTCTATTCCATGGACGACAAGATCGTCGCCGGCCTGAAGGACGCCAAGGCCATCCTCGGCGCCTATCGCGAAGCGTTGGAGAAGCTGATCGCCAATGCCAAGCTGGTCGACGAGCTCGTCACCGAGATGAGCGGTTCGGCGGGTGCGATCCTGCAAGGAGCGACCGCCATGAAGGCGGATCTCGTCGCCGAGCAGCAGCGGCTGGATTCCGAATCGGAAGCGACGATCGGCAAGACCGAGCAGTTGGTTCTGATGCTGGCCATTGGCGGTACCTTGCTTGGTGCGGTTCTCGCCTTCCTGCTCGGCACCGGCATTTCGCGTCCGATGATCGCGATGTGCAAGGCGATGCGCGAGCTGGCCTCGGGCAATTTCGACGTGGTGCTGCCGGGCTTGGGGCGCAAGGACGAGATCGGCGAGATGGCCGGCGCGGTCGAGGAGTTCAAGGTTCAGGCGGTGGCCAAGGCCGAGCGCGACGCC